>NZ_LASY01000036.1:0-82958 GCF_000973155.1 Grimontia sp. AD028
TTCGAGACCTTGAGGGTCGGAGCATCGTTATCGAGGATAGTACCTGTGCCTGTAACGGCATCGGTCTGGCTGTCGGTTTTGCCAGACAGGGTAAAGTCTTCTGTGCTTTCGAACACAGGCTTGCCGTCAGCATCCAGGTTATCTGTGGTGATGACGCCCACGGTGAACTCGGTGTCACCCGGCTTCACAGTGACCTCAAAGGTGCCGTCAGCATTCACCGGTACCTCATCGCCGTTGACGGTGACCGTGGTGCCCGTGAAATCGACGTTTTTGTCGGCACTGCCACTTGCTAGTGTCATGGTGACTGTGGTGTCGGAAGTGCTCTCGTTGGTCAGGGTGACGGTGAAGGTCGCCGTGTCTCCTTCAGTCACGGTTGGGCTGGTGATGCTCGCGACGTCCGGGCGGTCGCTATCATCGGTATTTATAACAGTCTCTACCGCATTAGGCAGTGTTGGGAGTGCTTCAAAACCACCGCCAGTTATGCTCGTTACGCTAACGGTAAATTTGTCATCATCTCCGGCTTCGTATAGGTCGTCGTCTAACGCCTCTACTTTGAAAGAGACACTCGTTGCATCTGCTTCTATTGTTACGGTTTTTTCAACAGGAACGACGTCACCATCCTCTGTTGTTTTGTGGCCGACGACCACAGTAATGGTCATATCTTCAGCCGCGGGCTCTGATAGCGTCAATGTGTATGTTGCATTTTCCCCTTCAGCGACAAACTCATCTCCTGACAAAGTAAGCGTTGGTGCATCATTGTCGTCTACGATATCTACTGTGACCGTGTCGGAGCTCGCTTCAAGGTTCTCAAAGGCATCGCCACCTTGAACTTCGTTAATTGTGGCTGATGCAGTGCTACTTCCTGAATAAACGTCATCGCGATTGACCTCAAACTCGAAACTAGATGAAGAAGTACCACCTTCGATGGTTACTTTTTGAGATGAGCCATTTGGAAGGAGCACTGTTACTTCAACACTGTCACCTTCTGCGACGGTAACTAAGCTACCTTCGGCATCGCGCAGTTCAACCTTGTAGATGATGCTTCCGCCGTCTTCACTAACCTCGGAAGTGTCAGCATTCAAACTAACGGTTACTGTATCAGCATCATCAGTGACAATAGTGGTAACAGGGGTTGAGTCTGTGGTTAAGGAGTCGAAGCTTTCTCCGCCGGATACGCTATTGATTGAAGCACTTGCTTCTTCACTTTCTTTATAAACGTCATCAGCGTCTACGATGTATTCGAAAGTGGCTTCGCTGGAGCCTGAGCCGATTGTTATATCTTGCTCAGTCCCATCTGGGAGTGTGATGGTGACGGTCACTGTTTCCCCGTCAGTGACGGTAAGCGGAGCACCTTCATCATCGACAAGTTCGACTTTATAACTAATGGTTCCTTTGTCTTCGGATACCTCGTCAGTTGATGAAGATAGCTTAAGAGTTGCATTAACAGGGCTAGTCGGGGTAACAGGGGTTGGTTCTGGTGATGTGGCAAATGAGTTAAATGAATCGCCACTGTCTTCTCGTTCAATTCTTGCACTGTTAAACGCTTGATCTATGCCATTTGTGTCATGACCTGCTTGAGCAATGGTTTGTTCGCCAACACGGCCAATGGATTGAAAGCTCCATGAACCTGCTCCGGATGTCGCGTTTCCTCCTGCAGCGGTTGCTTCCAGTACTTCTGTTGGGTCGACACCCTCTTCAATTAATGCCTGGATAGCAGCAATTTCATCATCAAGCGGTGAGCCTAAGATATCTTGCGCAGGTGAGGCTTGTTCACCAACAGGGAATACGGTGCCGTCTTCAAGAGATAGAATGGCGTTGGCACCCTCAGGGATAAAGATTTCAGTGCCGGCGTTTAGGTCTAAAACCTCAGCGATGGGAACGTCTTTCCCGTTCACTTTAATGAATGCGTTGCCGTTAACTGAAATTACTTTTGCAGCCTGCTTGGTGATAATCGAATCCATGAATCTCTTCCTGCGAAAGGTAAATAAAGATGAGTGCGCCATATGTGACGCATAAGTTTCATCCATAATACTATGCAAATAGATTCGTTATAAGGCTTGACGTTAAACAAAATCGCCAAAAAAGTGACGCAAATTGTAAAATTTTTATATTTATCAGCGCTAAGTATCTGAATGAAGATCAAGATGTTATTGCTTTTTGATGCGAGAGGGGTCAAAAAGTGACCGGGCATATTGAGTGGTGTGTCATTTATTGGACAATATATTGACTCTCGTTAGAGGCTTGTTTTGCGGGATGAATTTTCTTGTGAGGCCTGTAGAGTAAGGATTTTGTTGGCGAGCGTTGAGTCTCAACCCGATATCGTACAAAATACCCGCCGATTTGAATTCATCTACACTGCGCGCAGCTCAGTTTCTGCCTGCGTGCTGTTTAACGCGGAAAAGCTTAAGCATGTCAAACTCTCCACTTCAGCAAGAAGTCGGCAAGCGCCGTACGTTTGCGATTATCTCGCACCCGGATGCCGGTAAAACCACCATCACTGAAAAGGTGCTGTTATTCGGACGCGCGATCCAGACTGCCGGTACGGTAAAAGGTCGTGGCTCTAATCAGCATGCGAAGTCTGACTGGATGGAGATGGAAAAAGAACGTGGTATCTCGGTCACCACTTCTGTCATGCAATTCCCGTTCAATGATTGTCTGGTTAACCTACTTGATACCCCAGGACACGAAGACTTCTCAGAAGATACTTACCGTACTCTGACGGCGGTGGACTCTTGTTTGATGGTTATCGATGCGGCTAAAGGTGTTGAGGATCGTACCCGTAAGCTGATGGAAGTGACCCGTCTACGTGACACGCCAATCGTGACTTTCATGAATAAACTTGACCGCGACATCCGTGACCCAATGGAGCTGATGGATGAAGTAGAAAGTGAGCTGAACATCGCGTGTGCACCAGTATCCTGGCCGATTGGCTGTGGTAAAGAGTTCAAAGGTGTCTATCACATCCACCGTGATGAAACGATTCTGTACCAAACAGGTCAGGGTCATACCATCCAGGACTCACGCATTATCAAAGGTCTGGATAATCCAGAGCTGGATGAAGCAGTGGGTGAAAGCCTGGCAGAGCAGCTGCGTGAAGAGCTTGAACTGGTACTGGGTGCATCGCACGAGTTTGATCAGGAACTGTTCCTCAGCGGCGAGCTGACACCTGTGTTTTTTGGTACTGCACTGGGTAACTTTGGTGTTGACCACATGCTGGATGGTTTGACTGAGTGGGCACCTGCACCATTACCGCGTCAAACCCATGAGCGTGCGGTTGAAGCGGGTGAAGAGAAGTTCTCTGGTTTCGTATTCAAAATTCAGGCAAACATGGACCCTAAACACCGTGACCGCATCGCATTCATGCGTATCGTGTCTGGCAAGTATAACCAGGGCATGAAGATGAAGCATGTGCGTACCGGTAAAATGGTGTCGATCTCTGATGCGGTAACCTTTATGGCGGGTGACCGTGCCCGCGCGGCAGAAGCGTTTGCCGGTGACATCATTGGTCTGCATAACCACGGTACTATCCAGATTGGTGATACCTTCACACAAGGTGAAGATCTGAAGTTCTCGGGTATTCCAAACTTTGCGCCAGAACTGTTCCGTCGTATCCGTTTGCGTGATCCACTGAAGCAAAAGCAATTGCTGAAAGGATTGGTACAGCTGTCTGAAGAGGGTGCGGTACAGGTGTTCCGCCCAATGACATCCAATGACCTGATTGTTGGTGCGGTGGGTGTACTTCAGTTCGATGTGGTTGTTGCACGCTTGAAGTCTGAATACAACGTGGAAGCGATTTACGAGCCTGTTAACGTTGCGACAGCGCGCTGGGTGGAATGTGGCGATGCGAAGAAACTGGATGATTTCCAGCGCAAGAACCAAACCAACTTGGCATTGGATGGCGGTGACAACCTCACTTACATTGCGCCAACCATGGTGAACCTGAGCCTGACGCAAGAACGTCATCCTGATGTGAGCTTCCGTGCAACACGTGAGCACTAATCACAAGGCGTAAAAGAAAGCCGCCCCGCAAGGCGGCTTTTTTGTATCCTCTATATATAGAAGTAGCCCACTGAGCCTTTGCCGCAATGATTGATACCCACTGCCATTTTGATTTCCCACCGTTTGCTGACCACCCTGAAGATTGGGTGAGGCGCTCAGTAGCCGCTGGAGTAAACAGTCTTGTGGTACCCGCTGTAGCGACAGAAAACTGGGAGCGGGTCGCAGCATTGGCTGAGGCATTTCCTGAGATCTCGTATGCGGTGGGATTACATCCTGTCTGGATGACATCGCATCAAGACGAAGACATTCAGAAGCTGGATGCGTTTTTGGCTGACGCGCCGAAAGGATTGGTTGCTGTTGGCGAGTGTGGGCTGGATTTTGCGATAGAAAATGCCGACCCAGAGCGACAAATATGGCTGTTGACGGAACAACTTCAATTAGCAGAGAAATATCAGCTTCCCGTGATCCTTCACAGTCGTAAAGCGCACAACGAATTACTGCAAATTCTGAATGGTTTTCCGGCAGTGAAAGGGGTCTTGCATGCTTTTAGTGGCAGCGAGCAGATTGGGCGTGAGTACATAAAGCGAGGTTTTCTTCTCGGGATTGGCGGCACCATCACTTACGAGCGCGCCAATAAGACCCGAAATGCGGTGAAAAAGTTGCCACTTTCCTCTTTGGTTTTGGAGACAGATGCGCCCGATATACCGGTTTTTGGCTTTCAGGGTGAGCCTAATTTGCCGGAGAGATTACCACTGATTGCCCACGCTTTAGCCACGCTAAAAGAGGTCGATGTCGGGGAAATTATTCACGCTACTACACAAAACTCGACAGCATGCTTTGCGTTGAACGTCTAAAAGGCATCGTTTGCCCAAACGTTTGCGTCGTGCATAGCTCACAAAAATAGACCTTCATCACCTTTTTGAGTGAATTGCACTGAATTTTTCACTTCAAGTGTGACTTATGCATTCCTTTGGTCCCCAACCAATGCGTATAATCGCCGCCGGAATAACACTCCCAATTTGTCGAGACGCCAAGACTTTTTTAGGAACCCTTTTATGAGCCTGATTATGAGCATTGTAGGGATGGTTGTGCTGCTGGGTATTGCAGTACTGCTATCTGACAACCGCAAAGCCATCAACCTGCGTACTGTAGGTGGTGCATTTGCGATCCAGTTTATTCTGGGTGGTTTCATCCTGTTTGTCCCAGCGGGCCAAGCAATCCTGAACGGCATGTCTAATGCTGTACAGAACGTGATCAACTACGGTAAAGACGGTATCGGCTTCCTGTTCGGTAGCCTGGTTAACTTCTCTGTAGATGGTATCGGCTTTATCTTTGCGTTCCAGGTTCTGCCTACTGTTGTATTCTTCTCAGCGCTGATCAGCGTGCTTTACTACCTGGGTATCATGCAGTTTGTTATCCGTATTCTGGGTGGTGCACTGCGTAAAGTACTGGGTACTTCTCACGCCGAATCAATGTCTGCAACCGCGAACATCTTCGTTGGTCAAACTGAAGCGCCTCTGGTTGTACGTCCTTACGTGCCAAAAATGACCCAATCTGAACTGTTCGCAGTCATGTGTGGTGGTCTGGCATCTGTAGCAGGTGGTGTACTGGCCGGTTACGCAGCAATGGGTGTACCTCTGGAATACCTGATTGCAGCATCGTTCATGGCAGCACCAGGTGGTCTGCTGTTCGCGAAAATCATCAAGCCAGAAACTGACGAGCCAATCGAGCAATTGGGTCAAGACGGTGACGAAGAAGAAGACAAGCCTGCAAACGTTATCGACGCAGCAGCAGGTGGCGCATCTTCTGGTATGCAACTGGCTCTGAATATCGGTGCAATGCTGCTGGCATTCATCGGTCTGATCGCACTGATCAACGGCATGCTGTCTGGCATCGGCGGTTGGTTCGGTATTGAAGGCCTGACGCTTGAGTGGATTCTGGGTAAAGTGTTCGCACCACTGGCATTCCTGATTGGTGTTCCATGGGCAGAAGCTGACATCGCGGGTTCTTTCATCGGTCAGAAGATTGTTGTTAACGAATTCGTTGCGTACCTGAACTTCACCCCAATCATCGGTGACCTGTCTGAGAAGACTGCAGCAATCATCTCGTTTGCACTGTGTGGCTTCGCTAACCTGTCGTCTATCGCAATCCTGCTGGGCGGTCTGGGCAGCATCGCGCCAACCCGTCGTCACGACATCGCGCGTTTCGGTGTGAAAGCAGTATGTGCGGGTACTCTGTCTAACCTGATGAGTGCAACTATCGCTGGTTTCTTCCTGACTCTGGCTGCACTGTAATCAGCAAGTAAAGAGATTCAAAAAACCGCCTCCTTGTGAGGCGGTTTTTTTATGCCTGTAGCTTCGGGAGCCCATTCGTCAGGAATAAGACAAAGTGATGCGTATTCGCCACTTATAGTGATGCCAGTAACACCTAAAATGTCCGCTCAGGTTTGCACTATCAGCAACAAAGTGTTTTTCAACAGAAACAGGTAACACCTAGTGTAACCAAAGGAAGATTGGTAAAATTGGTGAACGCTGTCAAAGTTTCAGAAGTAGTCTTTCATTAATTTCACTACTGTTTCACAGACAGCGGAAAGGTGAGACATCAAACCTGCCCCAACGTGTAAAAAACTTGCAGCACGATGAGACAGGTGGACACCCGGCAGAATGCCATAGGGTGTGCGGCCAACACGGAATGTTGATTGGCGCTGACCATGCAGCGCGCCAAACTTCAAGGAGCCAAGTCCGCTCATCAGATTATGCCGAGCATTGCCTCGCGTAGTTTGTTACTTGGTTTTGAATATTTACGACTGGAGAAAGTCATGAGCGATCTAAAAGCAGCAGCTCTTCGTGCCCTGAAACTGATGGATTTAACCACCCTGAACGACGACGACACAGATGCGAAAGTTATCGAACTGTGTAAGAGCGCGAAAACCCCAGTAGGTAACACTGCTGCTATCTGCATCTACCCACGTTTTATTCCTGTGGCGAAGAAACAACTTCGCGAGCAAGGCACACCTGACATCAAAATCGCAACCGTGACTAACTTCCCACACGGCAACGACGACATCGAAATCGCAGTGGCTGAGACCAAAGCGGCGGTGGCTTACGGTGCGGATGAAGTTGACGTTGTGTTCCCATACCGCACGCTTATCGCGGGTGATGAGAAAACCGGTTTTGAGCTGGTTAAACAATGTAAAGCAGCATGTGGTGACGTGACGCTGAAAGTGATCATCGAAACCGGTGAGCTGAAAGAGGCAGCACTGATCAAGCGTGCATCTGAAATCTCTATCGAAGCGGGCGCAGATTTCATCAAGACGTCTACGGGTAAAGTGCCAGTAAACGCGACGCCAGAATCAGCAGAAATCATGCTGACTGTGATCAAAGAGATGGGCGTTGCAGAAAAGGTGGGATTCAAGCCTGCTGGCGGTGTACGTACTGCTGAAGATGCAGCGGAATACCTGGCGATGGCTGACCGCATCCTGGGCGGCGAGTGGGCTGACAACGCACACTACCGTTTTGGTGCATCAAGCCTGCTGGCGAACCTGCTTCACACCCTGGGTGAAGGCGAAAAAGCGGCAGAAGGCGGCTACTAAGCACTTCTTTTGGGGAGCTGGCGATTTCGGCTCCCCCTGTTTTTGACACCCAGTACGTGAGGTCGATTATGTACCTTCCCCAAGAAATCATTCGGAAGAAGCGTGACAACATTGCGCTGACTTCTGAAGAAATTAATTTCTTTATCCAGGGTATTGCAAAAGAGACTGTTTCTGAAGGACAGATCGCGGCATTTGCCATGGCAGTGTACTTCAATGACATGACCATGGATGAGCGTGTCGCACTGACGTGCGCCATGCGTGACTCAGGCATGGTGATTGACTGGTCACACATGAATTTTGATGGCCCCATCGTCGATAAACACAGTACCGGCGGTGTGGGTGATGTGACCTCCCTGATGCTTGGCCCTATGGTGGCGGCATGTGGTGGTTACGTACCAATGATTTCAGGCCGTGGTCTGGGTCATACCGGTGGTACGCTGGACAAACTGGAAGCGATTCCAGGTTATAACATCACGCCGAACAACGATGTGTTCGGTAAGGTGACTAAAGAAGCAGGTGTGGCGATTATCGGCCAGACCGGTGATTTGGCACCCGCGGATAAGCGTGTATACGCAACCCGCGATGTGACAGCGACCGTCGATAATATTTCTCTGATCACCGCGTCTATCCTGTCGAAAAAACTGGCGGCAGGTTTAGAGTCTCTGGTGATGGATGTAAAAGTAGGCTCTGGCGCGTTTATGCCGACCTACGAGAAATCAGAAGAACTGGCGAAATCGATTGTGGCAGTTGCCAATGGTGCGGGTACCCGCACCAGCTCACTGCTCACCGACATGAATCAGGTATTGGCTTCAAGTGCAGGTAACGCACTGGAAGTGAAAGAAGCGGTTCAGTTCCTGACCGGTGAATACCGTAACCCTCGCCTGTATGCCGTCACCATGGCGCTTTGTGCAGAAATGCTGATCATCAGTGGTCTGGCAAAAGACAAAGATGAAGCCATGAACAAACTGCAAACCGTGCTGGACAATGGCAAGGCAGCAGAATGCTTCGGCAAAATGGTGGCAGGTTTGGGTGGTCCGCTCGATTTCGTTGAGAACTATAGTAAGTATCTGGCAGCGGCAAACGTGGTGAAACCTGTGTTTGCAAGCCGCGCTGGTTTTGTATCAGCGATGGACACCCGTGCGATTGGCATGGCTGTCGTTGGCCTTGGCGGTGGACGCCGTGTTGCAAGTGATACGATCGATTATTCAGTGGGCTTTAGCGATGTTATCCGTCTGGGTATGCAAGCTGACAGCACCACGCCATTGGCGGTAGTACATGCCAAGGATGAAGCTGCATGGCAACAAGCAGCTGCAGCGCTTCAGGCTGCCATGCGCATCGAAAACGAAGCGCCAGAAGCGACCCCTGAAGTTTACCGCCAGATTGGCCCACAAGACGTCTAAGGAGGCGATCATGAAACGCGCGATTATTTTGGTACTGGATTCCTTTGGGATCGGTGCAACCGAAGATGCTCACAAGTTTGGTGATGTGGGCGCGAATACACTGGGCTCCATCGCGAAAGCGTGTGCGGCAGGTAACGCGAACAATGATGACCGCCAAGGTCCACTGACGCTGCCAAACCTGAATGCACTGGGTTTGGGCAAAGCGTGTGAAGAATCATCAGGCTACTTCCCTGAAGGTCTGGATCCAAGCGCTGAAATCATCGGTGCTTACGGCCATGCGGCTGAGTTGTCTTCCGGTAAAGACACCCCTTCGGGTCACTGGGAAATTGCCGGTGTACCTGTACTGTTTGACTGGGGCTACTTCACTGACAAAGAAAACAGCTTCCCGAAAGAGCTGACTGACCGCATTCTTGAGCGCGCAGGTTTGCCGGATTATCTGGGTAACTGCCATGCATCAGGTACGCAGATCCTTGACGATCTGGGTGAAGAGCACATGAAAACTGGCTTGCCAATTTTCTACACCTCTGCGGACTCGGTATTCCAAATCGCGTGTCATGAAGAAACCTTCGGTCTGGATCGCCTACTGGAGCTTTGCCAGATTGCCCGCGAAGAGCTGGAAGACTACAACATTGGTCGAGTTATCGCGCGTCCATTCATCGGGCCGGGCAAAGGCCAGTTTGAACGCACCGGTAACCGCCGTGACCTATCTGTAGAGCCGCCTTCGGCGACCGTGCTGCAAAAGCTGGTTGATGAGAAACAAGGTGAGGTGGTGTCTATCGGTAAGATTGCAGACATCTACGCGCACGTTGGTATCACCAAAAAAGTGAAAGCGACCGGTTTGGAAGCCCTGTTCAACGCGACCAAAGATGCGATGAACCAAGAAGGTGACAACAGCATCATCTTCACCAACTTCGTCGACTTTGACTCTCACTACGGTCACCGTCGTAACGTGGCAGGCTATGCTGCAGCACTGGAGTATTTCGACAAGCGTTTGCCTGAAATCCTCGAAATGCTGAAAGAAGATGATGTCCTGATCCTGACCGCTGACCACGGCTGTGACCCGACCTGGGAAGGCACGGATCACACCCGCGAGCACATTCCTGTTCTGGTTTACGGTAAACATGTACCAGCAGGTTCGCTCGGTCGTCGTGAGACCTTCGCAGACATCGGCCAGACTCTGGCGAAGTACTTCGGTACTTCAGACATGGAATACGGAAAGTCTTTCCTGTAATTCCACACTAAATTCCGGTCGCAGCCCAGACAATCAGCGAGTGCTGCGACCCGATTAGCATCGGTTGATTCCGAAATTTGATCAAAAGGAAATAGAAAATGGCAACTCCACATATCAATGCCGAAATGGGTGATTTTGCAGATGTAGTTCTGATGCCGGGCGACCCGCTGCGTGCTAAATACATTGCAGAAACCTTCCTGGAAGACGTTAAGCAAGTTTGTGATGTTCGCAACATGTTCGGTTTCACCGGTACTTACAAAGGCCGCAAGATCTCTGTTATGGGCCACGGTATGGGTATCCCATCATGCTCAATCTACGCGACTGAGCTGATCAAAGACTTCGGCGTGAAGAAAATCATCCGTGTAGGTAGCTGTGGTGCAGTGCGTGAAGACGTAAAACTGCGTGAAGTTATCATCGGTGTTGGCGCGTCTACTGATGCGAAAATCAACCGTACCCGTTTCAACGGCCACGATTTCGCAGCGATTGCTGACTTCGAGATGACCCGTAACGCGGTTGATGCAGCGAAAGCAAAAGGCATCAACGTACGTGTCGGTAACATTTTCTCTGCTGACCTGTTCTACTCTCCAGAACCAGATTTCTTCGACACCATGGCGAAGTACGGCATTCTGGGTGTGGAAATGGAAGCAGCGGGTATCTACGGTGTAGCAGCAGAGTTCGGCGCGAAAGCACTGACTATCTGTACTGTGTCTGACCACATCAAGACTGGCGAGCAAACCACTTCTGACGAGCGTCAAACCACGTTCAACGAAATGATTGAAATCGCACTGGAATCTGTACTGCTGGGCGACGCTGAAGAAGCGTAAGTTCTGCTGACAGACCAAGATGAAAAAGGATGGCTTAGGCCATCCTTTTTGCGTTCTGGGGGAAATTTCTTTTAGGACCAAGGGCCGCTCTTCGCTCTGCTAGTCGTTACTCTTTAACAGAAACGTTGAACGCCATAAATCGCGGCGGTTGGCGAAGGTAAAGATCAACAAGGCACCTGTGGCAATCGCGACCAGGATCATGGCGCGTACCAGGTTGATGCTTTGTTCTAGCCGGTTGGAAGCGGCTTTTATCACCTCACCATGCTCCAGCGTGATCCGCACAAAGCCGGAAATATTGCCATCGTCGGCAATGGGTTCAACCAGCTGCTGGCGACCAATACTGGCAACGGAAAGCGGGGTATTGAGCCCTGTTAGCTGCTCCAGTGGCATCGCCCCGAGTGAACTTGCCACCAGATTGCCTTTTACGTCGTAGATCGCGGCATCCAGTATCAGGTCTTCATTTTGTAAGTTGTTCACCAACTGCTGAACCGCATCCATATCATCGCTTGCCAGTGCCGTGTGTGCACTGGCCGCCGCTTGGCGGAGTATGACGCGGGACAGGGATTCTGTCTGGTCAAAAAGCATTTTGTAATTGCGGTTATTTAATTGATTGCTGTACATAAACAGCATCATTATTGTGGAGAAGCAGGCGATAACCACAATAAACTGCCAGAGCCTTTTAAGGCGTTTTTTATTTATTTGAAGCATAAGCTGTCCAAGCTAAGGCGCCTTCCAAGACGAAGTCGCAACAAATCAGCGCTATCTCAGTTTGCTGTTCTGGCTGGAAAAAAGCAAGCAACCGCCTTGCTGTGATCTCAAGCACTCTTTGATATAGTAAAGGCAACTGACTAAAAGGAATTTATGCAATGGATGCATTTTCAGCCTATCCGATCAAAAAACACGTAAAGCTGCTCAACCGTTTCCCTTCTATCCGAGATTTTCGTCCGTCAGATTGCCGTCAGGCAGGGTGGATTCTTTATGGGCTTCATATCAGCCCGGGTTCTTTGGATGACCTTTCCTTTCTGCTCGGTGAGCCAGTATTCCCAATGACAGGTTGGACTGTTGGTCCTTACGAAGTGTTGCTGATGCGTGGAGAACTAACTCCAGAGGTCGTACAACTGTGCGATGCACTGGCGCTGGACTGCGCGTCACTTGAAAACATTCCAAACCTTTATGAGCCAGGCTTGGCACTGTTCGATATGGACTCAACGGCGATTCAGATTGAGTGCATTGATGAAATTGCCAAGCTGGCAGGCGTCGGCGAGCAGGTAGCAGAAGTGACGGAACGTGCCATGCGCGGCGAACTCGACTTTGAAGCTAGCCTTCGCCAACGTGTTGCGACGCTGAAAGGCACGGATGTGTCTGTGCTTGAGCAAGTACGCGATAACATTCCTTACATGCCGGGCATGAAGCAACTGACAGCCTCTTTGCAGGCGCGTGGCTGGAAAGTCGCGATTGCGTCAGGCGGCTTTACCTGGTTCTCGGACAAGCTGAAAGAAGACTTGTCACTGGCCTATGCTGAATCAAACCAACTGGTGATTGAAAACGGCAAGCTGACCGGCGAAGTCGCAGGTTCAGTGGTGGATGCGCAGCGCAAAGCTGACATTCTTCGCGATCTGGCAGACCGCTATGAATTGATGCCTGCGAACACACTGGCGGTGGGTGACGGCGCTAACGATTTAGTCATGATGTCTGCCGCTGGGCTGGGCATTGCTTATCACGCCAAACCGAAAGTGCAGCAAGCGGCGCAGGTGGCTGTACGTCACGCGGATTTAGGGGGCGTGCTTTGTGTGCTATCTGCCTCTTTGCTCCCGCAAAGATTGAGTTGGTAGTAAGGTGTGTTGAGGCTGAAATAATAAAGGGATGTCGACGGACATCCCTTTTTCTTTGATGGTAAGAACTGTTTAGCCGCCGATTTCCAAACGTCTTAGCACTTCGTCGGTAATGTCACTCATTTCTCCATAAGCACAGAGGTCAGTGAATTCCATTTCAAGCTGTCTTGCCCGTTGTGTCGACAAAGTGACCAAAGGTGCCAGCGTTTCCGGTGGCAGCCACTGATTGCCATCATCCAATGGTTGTAGCCAGTTTCTGACCGCAAAAAACTTCCCACGCTTACGTGCCTGTGTAATGAACATTTTGCGCTCTTCGGGAGAGCTAAAGCTTTCCAGTGGGCGCGATGTGACATCGATAATGGCACCGTCTGAGAAGGTCGCTGAAATATAGAACTCATGACGAACCTGCTCTTCCCGGTTGCGTAGGCGTGTCACTGGGCTTACGTATTTCGACAGGTGCTCACCAATCACCGAGCCGAGCGACATCATGCCAGAGCCTGCATTTTTCTGAAGAAGACGACTGAGTTCATTACCAGGGAAGTTCGCGCCAATGGCAGACACCTGAAGCGTTTCCCCGCGACGGACAATAAAGTAAGGCGTGGCAGATAACCGTGTCAGCAGCATTTGATGCATGGCATGCAGCAGCGGGGCGTCCGGCAGTTTCTCGCTGTCGAGCAGAAGCTTATGCTGGTTGTGCTCAATCAGTCGCTGCAGGTAATGACTTCGGTGCTTGCTGTGCCTGTCTTTTAACAGTGCCAGCTTGAGGTTGGTTCTGTCTTCGCTGATCTGCACCACTTTGTAAGGCACGTTACCGAGAGGTGCTTTCGGATCGACCCGTTTCAGATCGGTAAAAGTGATCGATACTTCCTGCTGTTTGCTACCGGTAAAGGGTTTGCTCAGCACCACGTTCAGACCTTGGGTTGAAAAGTCGATGGTCTGGCCCTGCAATTCACCGGTTAAATGGTGCACCAAGGTGGTTTTGGTTCTGTGCTGGTAGCGCGGCTCTTTGCGTTGCGGTGCCAGCACAGAAGGGACTGCTTCAACCGGTAGAATAGGGTCACGCAAGTGCGCGAAACGGTTGAGCTGTTTCACCGGGTGCTTGGGCTTGATTGGAATCCGGAAATCACTGCTGACCTGGGACAAGGTCAAATCCTGAATCGTCGCAATATGGGTCAGCTCATCAATTTGTTGGATGTACGCTGGTGACACTTCCTGCAACCTTCGGGCGTCTTCTTCACTGATTTTAGCCATGGTGACGCGAAGCACACGCCAGGATGGGCGTGAACTGCCGACATGCCAGAACAGGTGACGAAGCTCTGCGTCCAATTCTGTCGGACAGGCAGAGAAGAAGTAGGTTTTTTCACCGTGCTGATGGTTAAAGCAATACACCAGGGTTTCGCTGTTGGTCAGCCCTTCAAGTGCCAGATACTGTAAACGCTTTTCCGAGAACAACTTGTCGATCACCGGCTGATTGCGTTCGTCATGCCAGTAATCCCAAAGCTCGCGGTTTTGTTCGGTCAAAAGGCTGTATCTCAGCCTGTTGCCACAGAAAAACAGTGGCAGTGACGGTGTCTGCTCAAGGAATACCTGTTCATAAGCGCGGGAGCGGGTGGTCAGGAATTTGTCCTCATTTTCCTGGCGGGAGTCCAGATCGTCAGTTTGGGACTTAATCTCAATGGCGTCTTTGATGACATCGGTGCTGCTCATCAAACGAAGGCGCAGGCGCTGGAAGTTGTCGCCGTTGAGGTTAAGTTCCTTTCCGACCACTCGATAGTTCAAGCCGCTGAAAAGCTCTGCCAGCTGGCACTCATCCCCCAATTGAGGAAAATAAATCACCAATGTCGATCCCGTTTCATAATGGAACGATGAAGGTAATTTGATCTGCATGCCTGAATTGGAAATATCAATGGTCGAGCCATTCACTTCCGTGCCATCGGGCAGAAAAGCCTGAATGCGACTAGAGAGCTGAATGCGGTTTTCACTTCTCGACAGGTAGTGGCCAAAACGCAGCGGCACTGCATCAACGGTGTCCAGAGACTCTGTTGCCCGCACATCGCCTTGTCGCTGCAAAACACGGTAACTGTTTGGCGTATAGTGTAACTCTTCCCAAAGCCCGACTGTCATCCGGCCTTGATAGATGTCGACGCGGCGGTGATACAGATTGATGGCAACATCGTCCATCCAGTGATTCACTTCGTGCAGAAAATAACGGCGACACTCGCCAACCACTTTTCCGCGTAGGTCCACGGGTTTGCTGCAAGGAGACATGAGGCGTCGCACTTCCATCTTGGTAATTAACCGTTCGGAAGCGTTCTCATTGGGGGTAAGCTCCGCCAGTACTGCATCAAATGCATCTTGCTCATACAGGGGGAGTAGCTGATCAAACAGCGCCTTGTCGTGGTCCTTCATCTCGATAAAGTCTGGTAGAATCCTGAAATTAGATGACAACATCTGTATCGGCCATAAGTGTCGATAGTTTACCTTTTTTCCCGATCTTGGCGTGAACTTATGCGCAGACTTGCATGCAAGACATGTAAGCATTGGTAACAGGAGCAATCATGGCGAAAACAAAACGTGCTTATGTGTGTAACGACTGTGGAGCAGACTATCCGCGCTGGCAGGGGCAATGCACTGCCTGTGGGTCGTGGAACACCATCACTGAAGTACGTTTGGCTGCCTCTCCGACGGTAGCGCGCACTGAGAAATATGCGGGCTATGCGGGCGCAACCGAAGCCAAAGTTCAGACGCTCTCTGCTATCGATCTTCAGGAAGTGCCACGCTTTACGAGTGGTTTTAAAGAACTCGACCGCGTACTGGGTGGCGGTATTGTGCCGGGTGCGGCGATCCTGATTGGCGGTAACCCAGGAGCGGGTAAAAGTACACTTCTTCTGCAAACTATGTGTTGGCTGGCAAGCCAAATGCCAACGCTGTATGTCACTGGTGAAGAGTCGCTCCAGCAGGTGGCAATGCGCGCCGAGCGCTTGGGTCTGCCGAAAGACAACCTCAAAATGCTGTCTGAAACTAACGTTGAAACCATTTGCTCGATTGCCCGCACAGAGCAGCCGAAAATCATGGTTATCGACTCGATTCAGGTCATGCACTGTGCAGATATTGCCTCTGCGCCTGGCAGTGTCGCGCAGGTGCGTGAGTCCGCTGCCGCTCTGACCCGTTATGCCAAGCAGCATAACGTGGCGATATTTATGGTCGGTCATGTCACCAAAGATGGCACGCTAGCTGGGCCGAAGGTGCTTGAACACTGTATCGACTGCTCCGTGTTGCTTGATGGTTCCAGCGACAGCCGTTTCCGTACTCTTCGCAGCCATAAAAACCGCTTTGGTGCGGTCAATGAACTCGGCGTGTTTGCGATGACAGGGCAGGGACTGCGTGAAGTCAGTAACCCTTCGGCTATTTTCCTTTCTCGCGGTGAAGAAGCCACTTCCGGCAGTTCAGTGATGGTGTTATGGGAAGGCACGCGTCCGCTGCTTGTCGAGCTTCAGGCGCTGGTAGATTACAGTCAACTGGCCAATCCGCGACGTGTTGCAGTCGGCCTTGAGCAAAACCGTCTGGCGCTGCTGCTGGCTGTTTTGCACAAACATGGCGGCCTGCAAATGTCGGATCAGGATGTGTTCGTCAACGTAGTGGGTGGTGTGAAAGTGACTGAAACCAGTGCAGACCTCGCCTTGCTTCTGGCACTGATATCCAGTTTCCGTGACCGTCCATTGCCACGTGATTTGGTGGTCTTTGGTGAAGTCGGCCTTGCCGGTGAAATTCGCCCTGTCCCAAGTGGTCAGGAACGTTTGTCTGAAGCGTTTAAGCATGGCTTTAAACGCGCTGTCGTGCCAATGGCCAATGCGCCTAAAAAAGAAATCCCAGGCATGAAGGTGTATGGGGTGAATAAGCTTTCCGAAGTGCTGACGGTGTTGGATGAGATGGATTAACGGTTACAGACCTTAACACCATTGAGAAAGGCGCCCGGTTGACGTGGCGCCTTTTTTACGTCTCTGCATGACTGGCGAAGGTTAATCTGCGGCAGCGATAGTCACCGGAGTGTCATTCTCGCTTTTCGCTGTGACTGCACCTGATTGCGCCACGGCATCCGCTGCCAGCTGCACTTGGGTGGATACCATGCTTTCAACGATCTCGACCAGGTTCGCCCAGTTCACTTTGTCTTCCTCTTCGAACAGGAACTCAAAGTTATCCGGTGTCCAGGCGATAAAGCGTTTCGGGTTCAACGCGCGGCCAAGGAATCGCACTTCATAATGAAGGTGTGGGCCGGTAGATAAGCCCGTGTTACCCGACCAACCAATCAGGTCACCTTTTTTGACGAACTGACCAGTATTGACGTTGAACTTATCGAGATGGGCGTACAGCGTCATAAAGCCAAAGGCGTGGTCAATTTTCAGCATGTTGCCGTAGCCTTTCTTGCGGCTAGGGCGTTTGTATTCCACCACACCATCGGCGGGTGCATAAACCGGTGTGCCGATGTCTGCAGTTAAATCTAAACCAAGGTGGAACTTCTTGTTGCCGGTCACAGGGTGGGTACGCGAGCCATAGCCTGACGAGCGACGGTAGCTTTCAATCGGTTTGCCGCTTGGAATGAGTTGTAGCATGGTGGCACGCACGGCAGAGTTTATCGCTGCAACATCCAGTCGCTCAGCCAATGGTAAAGATTCATCGCCTTCTTTTTCCAACCCCAATACTTCCTCAACCGTGGAAACGCGCTGGGTTAAATAGCTGAGTTGGCTGTCTTTGTCTTCGATGATCTGGGCGTATTCTTCTTCTTTGTTGTTGATCAGTTGTTCTAGCTGTTGGCGCTTTTGTTTGAGATCTTCAAGCTGACCGACAAGCTCAGAGCTTTGCTCTGTCATGCTCTTGAGCGTCACTTCCGCTGTGGTTGAACGGTGGTTCAGATAATAAATGGTCGCGATGCTGGCGAAGATGCCAACGATGAGGGTGGCTAACAGCGTAAGCAGGACTTTCTTCAGCGAAGGGGAGAGCACATAGTGACGTGATCCATTCGCATGGGAGACGGCGATTCGAATGTTGTGGGGCATGTTACTACTACTTCATGTATATGCGCTTAAATTCATCACCGTGATTATACGGTATCTTTCAGATCTGTCAGTTGTGCTAATTCACGATGAAGCAAATCATCGTTACCGACGTTCAATTCCACCAGACGTTTAAGATGGCTGGCGCTGTCGATATCAATATGGTCGATTTGAAAGCGCAGGTACTCATTGGTTTCCTGGACCAGTTTCAGATCCATGTCTAACTCAATGTCAGTATCCTGGAGGCAGAAGCGAACATCATAGTCTGCTTCATTACCGGCTTCCCAATCTTCTGGCGTTGCCAGCAATGCCCCTTTCAGTGACAGATCCAGTACTTTGGATTCCCAGCTTTTTCCATTTTGCGTGATGGTAGCAGGGGTGCGGTACACCACGCGGGAAAATTTACGACGTTCTGCCATCTAAAAGTCCTCAATTCCTTTTACACCAAGTGTAGGAGAGTCGGCGTTATATCTCTACTTCGACGTTTCGTCTCCGTGATGTTCTGCGCGTCTTATAAATGAATCAATAAATAACGGGTAGATTTTGCGCATAAAAAAGGGCCACATGACGTGACCCTTTCTCTATCAAGCGGTGATTACTTGGTCACGCGCTTGTATTTGATGCGGTGTGGTTGTGCTGCCGCTGCGCCCAGCGTTTGTTTCAGCCACTCGCTGTATTCTGCGTAGTTACCTTCGAAGAAGTTCACCTGACCTTCATCACGGTAATCCAGGATGTGCGTCGCGATACGGTCAAGGAACCAACGGTCGTGCGAGATAACCATGGCACAGCCAGGGAACTCAAGCAGCGCTTCTTCCAGTGCACGCAGGGTTTCTACGTCCAGGTCGTTGGTTGGTTCGTCGAGAAGCAGTACGTTGCCGCCTGCTTTTAGCAGTTTCGCAAGGTGAACACGGTTACGCTCACCACCTGACAAGTCACCGATACGTTTTTGCTGATCGCTGCCTTTGAAGTTGAAGCGCGAACAGTAAGCACGTGCAGGGATCTCGAAGTTATTGATGCGGATGATTTCTGCACCTTCAGAGATTTCCTGATAAACCGTGTTGTTGTCGTCCATGCTGTCACGGAACTGATCAACAGACGCCAGTTGTACGGTTTCACCCATTTCTACAGAACCGCTGTCTGGCTGCTCGGTGCCGCTCAGCATCTTGAACAGAGTAGATTTACCTGCACCGTTGGCACCGATGATGCCCACAATCGCACCTTTAGGCACGCTGAACGACAAATCGTCGATCAGAACGCGGTCACCGAATGACTTGGTCAGGTTATTCACTTCGATAACCTTGTCACCCAGGCGTGGACCCGGTGGGATGAACAGCTCGTTGGTCTCATTGCGACGTTGGTAGTCAGTGGTGTTCAGCTCTTCAAAGCGCGCCATACGTGCTTTAGATTTTGCCTGACGACCTTTAGGATTCTGGCGAACCCACTCAAGTTCTTTCTCGATGGTCTTCTGACGGGCTTTTTCAGATGACGCTTCTTGTTGCAGACGCGCGTCTTTTTGCTCCAGCCAAGAGGTGTAGTTACCTTCCCATGGAATACCTTCACCACGGTCAAGTTCCAGAATCCAGCCCGCTGCGTTATCTAGGAAGTAACGGTCGTGCGTGATAGCCACAACAGTACCGTTGTAATCAACCAGGAAGCGTTCCAGCCAGCCCACAGATTCTGCGTCCAGGTGGTTCGTTGGTTCGTCGAGCAGCAGCATATCTGGGCGCTCAAGCAACAGACGACAGATAGCAACACGGCGGCGCTCACCACCAGACAGATGCTTAATTTTCGCATCCCACTCTGGCAGACGCAGTGCATCCGCAGCGCGCTCAAGGGCGTTATCAAGATTGTGACCGTCTTTTGCCTGGATCAGTGCTTCCAATTCGCCTTGCTCTTTTGCCAGCGCGTCGAAATCTGCATCTGGTTCTGCATAAGCGGCGTAAACAGCATCAAGACGAGACAGGGCATCAACCACGTCAGAAACCGCTTCTTCCACAGTTTCACGAACCGTTTTGTCTTCATCCAGCTTTGGTTCCTGAGGCAGGTAACCCACTTTGATGCCAGGTTGTGCACGCGCTTCACCTTCGATATCGGTATCGATACCCGCCATGATGCGTAGAAGGGTGGATTTACCTGCGCCGTTTAGACCCAATACGCCGATTTTGGCACCCGGGAAAAAGCACAGAGAGATGTCTTTCAGGATCTGACGCTTCGGTGGCACGATTTTGCCAACGCGCGACATGGTATAAACGTACTCAGCCATTCTGCTCGCGTTCTCTTGTCACTAAATGGAAATGATTAGCCGGATATTCTACCTGCTTCGTTGAAGTATTGTAACAGGCCCCAAGTCTCAAACCGCTTTAAGGTCAGACTTTGAGCTGGTCAGAGTATAGTTTTTGGAACCATTTGTTGTTGGGAAAAACAAAAGAAAGAGAGGCATGCTTCCGTCTCACGTGTCCGAGCTCCCGTTTGTCGTTTTCAGTAACAGTTTCTTTGCGGCGGGAGGTCAGGGAGTTTGATATATAGAAGAAGGTGCAACGAACCTGATTTTCCATCTTATTCGATGGATTGGGTATAAGCTTTAAGCTAAGTGCGCCAGGGAGAAGCATCTGAATGCTACTAAGTAAAAAATCAATAATTACAAAAGCGTATAATAAGTCAGTGGATAGATTTAATCTCGTAGCGCCTCTTGGCATGGCGCTCCTGCTTGGCAGCGTTTTGCCTGCCAACGCACTCACGATCGACGAGCAACGTACCCGTTACGAAAAAGCCATTGCTGCGATTGAGCGCAACGACATGGCGACGTTTTCGCGCCTCAAATCAAACGTGAAGGATTATCCGCTTTATCCTTATCTCGACTATCGCGATTTTATGCGTGATATCAATGGTGCCAGCACCAATGAAGTGAATGCATTTCTTAAAAAATATGAAGATCTGCCTTTCACTGGCACTGTTCGGGCGCGCCACCTCAGTGCATTGGCCTCACAAGGTAAGTGGTCGCAGCTGGTGGCTTTTCAGCAGACTGTGCCGCGCGGCGAGAGTTATCAATGTAACTACTACTATGCACACAGCAAGGCTGGCGACAAAGCACTGGCTTTGTCTGGTGCAAAATCCTTGTACCTGTCCGGATCCTCTGTCGATAGGGCGTGCGACAAGCTGTTTGATTACCTTGAAGCTAATGGCAAGCTGACGGATAACCTGGTGCTTGAGCGCATGTTGTTGGCATTTGATAACCGCAACAAGTCGTTGATGACCTATCTTCAGAAGCAACTAACGACTACTCACGCCAAACGTCAGGCCAAAGAAGTCCTGGCGCTTTATAACAAGCCTCAAGGCGTGGCGGATTTCTCCAAAAAAAGCAAAGTCACCACGTTTAACCGACACCTGACCCGCATAGCCTTTGAGCGCCTTGCGCGCAGTGATTCTGAAGAAGCAGTGAAACAGTTCAAACGCACGGTTGAAGGTCAGCATTACGACAAGCATGAACGTCAGGAGATGGCGGACTATCTTGCTGGTCGTTTGATGTCGACGGAAGATGCATCCCTTGCCGCTTGGCGTGATAAGCAGCTTAAGCAGTCAGTGAATCAGTCGCTTCTGGAGCGCCGTGTGCGCATGAGCATAGTGGAAGCGGATTGGAAAGACGTTGGCCGCTGGATTGATGTGATGTCTGAAAAGGAGCGCGACACGCTGAAGTGGAAATACTGGCGGGCACGCGTGCTGAAAGAAAGAGGTAAGACAGCCGAAGCCAACGCGATTTTTGAATCCATGATTGGGGAGCGTAACTTCTACAGTGTTGCGGCCGCAGACGAATTGGGCAAACCGATTGATATCCCTTACCAAACCACGAAGCTTAATCCGGGAGCACTCGCGCCTTTCAACAAAGCCTTAAAGCGCGTCGATGAGTTGCTGACGTTGGATAAAATCACCGCTGCGAAACGCGAATGGCAATACATCCTCCGCAATGCAGACAGGGATCAGAAAGCCAACCTTGCTGCGTATGCCTCGGACCAAAAGTGGTATCACCTCTCTGTGCAGGCAACGATCGCCGGAAAACTCTGGGGGCATCTGGAATACCGCTTTCCAGTGGCGCATCGCTGGTGGTTTGAATTCTTCAGTAAAGAGCGTGAACTTCCACTGACGACTTTGCTGGCTTTATCACGTCAGGAGAGTGCCTTCTACACCCGCGCGGTATCGCCTGTTGGCGCACGTGGTTTAATGCAGCTCATGCCAGCGACGGCGAAGGAAACGTCGAAGAAGCTGGGTTTCCGCTATCTGGGCAAGAGCACGCTGAACGATCCGGGTATCAATATCCGTTTAGGCAGTGGGTACCTTCGCATGTTGCTTGATCAGTTTGATGAAAACCGCATCCTGGCGCTTGCCGGTTACAACGCTGGTCCTCACCGTGCCACTCGCTGGTTGGCGAAATCAGACGGCAATCTGGATGCCATTGCGTTTATCGAAGCCATTCCTTTCCGGGAGACGCGAGGTTACGTGCAGAACGTGCTGATGTACGACATCTACTACCGTAAGTTACTGGGTCAACCACTACAGTTCCTGACAGAAAGTGAGTCTAATCGTCGCTATTGAGTCATGATTGTCTAAGAAACAGAGAGACTTGGAGTATAATGACGGCGTTATTAGTACCGATTTCTACGAGGTGACCATGAAAGCGACGCCGGAATATTCTGACTGGCAAGATGTGCTGGATTTGATCCACAGAGCAAGTGACAACGGGGACGAAGCTAAACTCTTGAAGATGTTGCTGACGCCCGACGAGCGCAGCGCGCTGATTTCCCGGGTCAATATTCTCAACGAGTTGTTGAAAGGTGAGGTGAGCCAGCGACAACTCAGTCAGATGCTTGGCGTAGGCATTGCTACCATCACCCGTGGCTCTAACGAATTGAAGCAACTGGATGATGCGCAAAAGCAGTGGTTGCTTGAACTCTTAGATAAGTAAAGATCAGGAAAAGAAAAAGTGCGGCAACTGTCTATTAGCAGTGCCGCTTTTTTTATTCAATGTCGTATGAGGGCCTAGGACCTAGGACCCTAGATATTTTCAATGCTCTTCCGTCGGAAACAACTCCGGATTTATAAACGGAATTAAGGCAAGGATCAGCGCCTGATGATAGACCGAGCTTCTTGTCAGCAGATGCCCGGTCAGCATGCCAATCGCTCCGCCTTTCTGCTTCACGTTTTGCTCATTGAACATTTCATCCATCACATCGCCCAGCTCTTTGCCTTCTTCTAACATTTGGAGTGCGGCGGGTGGCAAAGGCACGGATGCTGAGCGTGATTCGCCGATACGATTGGCAGACTCCACCACCATCCAGGCAAAGGTGTAAGGGGCGTCAAGCCCAGCTTCCACGCCCACATAGAAATTACCATCAACCACCTTTTTGGCGTTATGGACGCGGTTTCTGGCACCTGCCAGCGTTTCCTCGCTGGTCATGGGTTGATCCGGTACACCGCTGGCAACAGACACACCTTCAAACGTCATGTCATTGTTAGGAAATACTTCTTTGAAGGCAGCTTCAACAGCCGCAATTTTGGCAGGGTTAAGCGAAGTGACGATCACTTTAGTCATGGGCATCCAGTCCTGAATCAGAGGGAATTATTATGCTGTTTGTTCTCTGGTGCGCGTTTAAATAAGCGAAATGGCAAGGCGAGTAGACCTGTTAACCACACCACATGTTTCTCTTCCCGTTGGCTTTTAATGCCGATGGTCATGCCGTAATGACCCTCTTCGGGTTGCGCGCGGTAAGTGTTGAACAGCCGGTCCCAGATAGCAAGATTAAAGCCGAAGTTCGAATCACTTTCGTAGCGGTGAATAGAGTGATGCACGCGGTGCATATCCGGCGTCACCACCACTTTGCGCAGCCAGCGGTCTATCGACAAGGGAATGGCCACGTTACTGTGATTAAACAGCGCCATACCGCTGAGTATCACTTCAAACAAAATCACTGCGACGACAGGCACGCCTAACAGCGCAATGGCAGCAAACTTGATCAGCATGGAAAGCAGAATTTCAATCGGATGAAAGCGGGCGCCGGATGTAACATCCAAATCCCGATCGGCATGATGAACTGCGTGCAAACGCCAAAGTAAAGGAACGGTGTGAAAGAGTTTGTGCTGGAACCAGATGATACCGTCGAGAAGGACAATGCTAAGGATCACTGACAGCCAAAGTGGTGAGTCAAACACATTGAACAAACCGACCCCCTCAAGGGTACACCAAGCGGCAAAACCCGCCGCGGCGAGAGGAAAAATAGCGCGTAGCACCGCTGTGTTAAGCATCATGAGGGCAACGTTATTCAGCCATCGTTTCGCTTTGCTGACCGTCAGAATTCGCTTTGGGAACAGCCACTCTGCAGCTGCCATGACGCTAAAAATGGAAAAAAAAGTCAGCAAACGGAAAACACTTTCCTGTGATTCGATAAAACTCAGCACTGACACTCCCGCATGAATAATCCTTTCGAACAGCTTAACACATCCCAAAACATCTTCGGTTTGGGTATAGATACGTGACGGGAAAGAAAAACGGGCACTTTTAACAGTGCCCGTTTGTACTTTGGTGGGGACGAATCACCAAACCCGTTTAATGGTGACTTTCGCGCCTGGGTTCAGAAACCGGTGACGGTAATTCAATGCTGAATCTTCCAATCCGTCATCAGCGGATAGCACGCCAGGGTGAATGCGCAGACGGTCTACATCATCGCGTGCAGCATTGAAGCCTTCTCCACCTGCAGCGGGCCCAGGAATGGTGCCTTGGGTTTCCGAGTTAGCTTCTGTGCCGGCATCCCACACTGGCAATGTGATGGTGATGCTTTGACCTGGACGCAATTTACGTAGGTCGATATCAGACTCGGCCACGATGGCATCATTAGTATTGACCAGCATAGATGCCACAGAAAGGTAACGTGTCTTCTTGCGGTTCAGTTGTACAGTGAAGCTTTCTGATGCGCCCGGAGGAAGCGGCGATGCGCCAGAGAGAGCATCTTCCACGTGGCGAAGTTCTTCATAAGCAAGAACATCGCTGTTATCACCACCTTCCGCCAGTTTTTCCAGTGCAACAGAAACCGGTTGGCCAACTTCAAACAGCGTGTTGGTTTTGCTGTGGGTCAGCAGCGCGACCGGAGACATAGGTTGCGCATCCGTCAGGTTTTCTACGGTGACCGTGTATTGACACCCAGCCAGTGCCAGCGCTGCTGCGCCAATGAGAGCAAAGCGATACATACTGCGCCCTCCTTAATAAACGGTGACGGTGATGATGGCAACTGGGTTGAGCCAACGGTGTTTGGTGCTGTCAAAGTCGCTTAGACCACCTGTCGCATCAGTATCACCAAGGTTGCCCGGGTGAATGTGAACTGTGCTGTTTGCTACTTCGGTATCTACGCCCGTGCCGCCCTCACCGAAAGTGATGAAAGGTGGCGTAGGAACACTGCCAGCCAGCTCATCATTGGCTTCTGTACCTGCGTCATAGCCGTTGGCTTTGATGACATAGGTGCCTTTTTTCTTTGGGATTTTCCAGCTGTCTACACCGATAAATGCATCGTTAGAAGGTAGCAACATCGCAGCGATAGAAAGCACATCGCCATGATTTGCATAAAGCGTGGTGGAAGTTGATGCGCCTGGGTCCAGAATGCCTTCTGCCGGGTTGGCCTGTACATCAGCGCCCACGCCTGCAGCCAGTGCAACCAGACCAGAAATATCGCCACCTTCTGCCATGGCTTCAACATCAGCAGATGCTTCTTCGCCGGTTCGGAACAGATACGCGTCCGGGCTGTGAGCAGCAACGATCAGTGGGGTGAAATAAATACCATCGGTGGCATTGGTGATTTTAACATCGACGTTGGCGGCCTGCGCGGTGAATGCTGCGCCCATTGCCATGCTGAGAAGTAAGGTTTTCATTTTTCGCTCCCTGTACGTTGGATTATTCCAAGCATGGCGCGAAAAAATGGCGAAGCCTTCGCGAATTTCTCTCAAAACTCTCGCAAAGGCCTAGTGAATTAATATCAGGGTGTTACGCGGTGTTTTTCTCCTGAGGGTCATCACTCTCCCCAAGCTCAACGTGGGTGACGACACGGTTTCTCCCTCGCTCTTTTGCCAGATAGAGTGAAGAGTCGGCCGCTTCGATGATGCCTTCAATGGAATCGAACTCTGGAAAAGTGGCGATCCCCGCGCTTAAGGTCGCGGTGAAGTTTTCAGGCCCGTTTGAGAATGGCGTTTTAGCAAAGGTGCTACGGAATTCATCAATCAGCCTCAGGGCGATATCTGCGGGCGTATCGGGCAGGATCAGTGCGAATTCTTCACCACCATAGCGGGCGCTGGTATCAGTCTTACGGAAGCGGTAATTGAGCAGGCGAGCCACCCCTTTTATCACTTTATCACCGACAGGGTGGCCGTATTTGTCGTTGATGGATTTGAAGTGGTCGATATCAATCATCACAAAACTGACGGGAGATTTATGACGTCTGGCGCGGGAAAGCTCTCGTTCCAGCGCCATTTTCAGGTTGGAGTGATTGAGCAATCCGGTCAGGCTGTCCCTGTCCATCATGGCACTGAGTGCACGGAAACGGCGGGCACGAATGGAGACGGCCTGTGTCAGGTGTAAGTCGTTAATTGGCTTAGTCAGAAAATCATCGGCACCGACCTGCAACGCTTTCATCTGAAGCTTCAAGTCTGTTTCACCGGAAAGGTACACGATAGGGACATTGGTGTGCGCGGCATGCTGACGGATCACGCTCGCCGCTTCCACCCCTGAGCAACTGGGCATGTAAAGATCCATCAACACCAGATCCGGATGAAACTCACCCAGCTCATCAAGCAAGTGAACGGGGCTGTCTACAATGCTGGTTTTCATCCCGGCGCCTTGAAGCACAATGGAATAATGTTCCGCGAGGGTACGATCATCTTCGACGATCAATACGCGATATTGAGCATTGTGCGTTTCCCACAGCGAATCGAGCAGGCCGAGAATATCATCGTATTCGACAGGTTTATGGAAGAAGGTAAACGCACCAGCTTTGGCGGCATGTAGGCGACTTTCCCAGCATTCAGTTGCACTCAGCACGACCAAAGGGATCCCACTGTTTTTACGCCAGACTTTGGTGATTTCGTCGAGGAGTTTAAAGTCATCAAGGTCAACAATCAGCACCGAAGGTGACTCTTGATCGAGAGCAACTTTAAGTTCGGCAGCTGTTGCAAACATTGCTACTTCGTAATCGATATACTGAAGTTGTTCGACCATTTCGGTGGCATCTTCAGGTTTTTCTGCAACTACGTAAACCAGTTGCTTGGTGCGGTCTTGCTCGTGAAGTAAGGTCACTTCACCGTATGTTAAATCATCAGGGCGTTTGGGTTCGATTTTGGCGATATCGTCAATGCCTGAAATCAGGCGTTCTATATCTTCATCACCGATGGGCAGCGT
The DNA here is from genome assembly GCF_000973155.1 of Grimontia sp. AD028. NCBI lineage: Bacteria > Pseudomonadati > Pseudomonadota > Gammaproteobacteria > Vibrionales > Vibrionaceae > Grimontia > Grimontia sp. AD028. Next base: position 27,357 of record NZ_LASY01000036.1, read on the forward strand.
TTGATTCTCAATGTGTGGTTTCAGTAATACTTCAATATCACGGCCGCATTCTCCAAGATCGACAAAGCCCAACGTAGTGGCTGTGCCGGCAAGTTTATGCGCTTCCATGACCAATTCTTCCAGCTCGCAAAAATCAGCGGTTTTCTGCGTTTGGATTTTATTCCACAGCGTTTTAATACGCTTCGTGCGTTTAGAGACGCTGCTGGCGAACTTGGTTTGTTGCTCCTGAAACTTTTTGACTTGAGAAGGTCTCATACACTGCGCCTTTCCATTATTTTTTTGATTTCGTCTGCCAGTAGCATTGGGTCAAACGGTTTACTGATAACGCCTATAGCACCACACTCGTGATAGGACTTTATTTCCGAAGGTTGTACCTTGGCAGTCATAAAAATGGCTGGCGTCCTTTCCAAATGTGGCATTTCCCTGAGATGTCTTAGCGTCGTAGGGCCATCCATATCGGGCATCATGACATCTAACAACAGAAGGTCAGGGCTTGATAACGCGGCTTTTTCGAGCGCCACATCGCCACACTCACATGACAAAAGGACAAAGTCGTCACCTTCCAATGCGAGTTCCGCTACATCGCGAATATCCTCATCATCTTCAACGTAAAGCACAGTAATTGGCCTATCCATTACATTGTCTCTCTGGGAAATGTTTTCTTAAGTATAAGACGCAGTTCAGATTTAAGACTGTTGATGTTCAGAGTATCAATACTGTGTGCGGCGATCACGATACCGAGATCGGGCACATCCTGTTCCCCGTGGGTGAGTAGAACAACAGGGATATGGCGGCGACTGAGTTGATCCATCAGTTTATCCAGAGACTCCAGGAAGGGGAATTCCACTAACGCGAGCTCAAAGGGCTGTTGGCCTAACGCCAGATTGGCTCGCGATACCGATTCTGCCGTTGATATTTCGCACTCGGGGTAGAACTGGTTCCTGAGATCGCCAACTAGCTGATCATCCGATCCCACAAACAGCATTTGAAAGGCAGAAAGTCTGCTGCTTTGGAGTCGTTGATTGTTTGGTTGTGCACTGTCTTTAGGAAGGGTGAAGAAGAAGGTCGAACCCTCTCCAAGTGTGGAGAAAAAATCGATATACCCTTTATGGGCTTCAATGATGGATTTGGTAATCGCAAGCCCGAGGCCAGTCCCTCCGACTTGGCGGGTATCAGAGCTGTCTGCCTGGGAAAAACGCTCGAAGAGCTGCTGATGAAACTCAGTGGGAATACCTGCACCGGTATCTGTCACTTCTACCCGATAGGCTTTGCCTTGTAGGGCGAGAGAAACGGTCACGGTACTTCCGGCGCTGGAGTATTTAATGGCATTGGAAAGCAGGTTCGCCATCACCTGCTGAAGCCTTGTCGAATCGGCATTGATATAGGCATTTTCAATGTCGGCATGAAACGATAACGAGACCTTGTGTTGGCGTGCATATCCTTCGTTGTCTTCTAATGAGCGGGTGATGATGCTGTAGAGGTTATTTCGGTGGAAGCTATACACCATTTGATCGGACTCTAGCTTTTCGATATCCAGAATATCATTAATAAGCAGAGTCAGGCGTTCACAGTTTCGGAGCGCAAGTGTCAGCATTTTTTGGGTTTTGGGCGGAAGCTCATCGGTGAACTTGCCGAGGATCAGACCAAGCGCACCCCGAATGGAGGTGAGTGGGGTGCGAAGCTCATGGCTCACCGTGGCAACAAATTCGCTTTTTAAGGCCTCATCTCTCTTTCTAGAGGTGATGTCTCGAATGATACCTGTAAACATCTTATGCCCTGATATCTGCATTTCACTGACAGAAAGCTCGGCGGGGAAGGTGCTGCCATCTTTACGTTTGGCTGTCACTTCACGCCCCACGCCAATAACTTTTGCACGTTTGCCTGACAGGTAATTGTTAACATAAGTGTCGTGCTGGCTGGCGAATTCTTGCGGCATCAGCATGTTGACCTTGTGACCGATGACTTCTTCTGCTCGGTAACCAAACAGCCCCTCAGCCGCCGGGTTGAAGGTTGCAATATGACCTTTTGAATCAATGGTGATGATGGCATCGATTACGGTGTCGACAATGGCCAATAATTGACTTTGCCCGGACTGCCTTTCTTCCTGAATACTGAGCTCGTTGATCCGTTTAATTTCCCGAGTGGTATGGTTAAAAGCTTCAGCGAGGGTACTCAGTTCTTCATCAGAGGCAGAGGTGGTAATCGGATATGTTCCTGCTTTAACTTCGTTAGAAAGTGCAACAATGGGGGTGGCCATTCTTTTTCCGAGACGACGGGTAATGATTACTAGAGGTATCATGGCGATGAGCGCCAGGATACTGAAATTCGTCAGCCAGGGGGTAACCTCTCCAAGCATGGAAATATAAGGCTTATTCATCGTGACGGATATGTCGAAGTTGCTGATTAACATGTTTTGAGTAGGCTGCATTGATACTCGGATACCCAGAGAATCGAGGTTACCTTCTGTATATCCCCACTTTTGATGGATCTTGAGAGCATAGTTATGGCTAAGGTTTGCCAGCGCGCCCTCAGTGAGTTTGTCCAGATTAATTTTTGCAATGATGCCGCCCTGAACGGCGTAGTAATAACTAATGGGCTCGATAATATAGAAGCTTCCGTTGATGAATTTGACGTGTCCACGACCTGAGGTCAGCGTTTCTGTCACTAGCTTAGGGCTATACCATCTAACATCTTCTTCTCTCTCATCGAGTGCATTCCCGACATAGTCAAAAAGCAACGCGTCTTCGATGGCGGTATATAGCGTGAGATCTTCCAACGCGTGGTGGAAGTAATATTGTCCGCTGCCAATATTAATTAGGCTATTAATGGAAAGCTGGCTTTGCGCTGTACGAGAAACCGCCCGCTGCTGGGTCTTCAGTTCTAGATCAAGTAGGTTTAGCGTATTGAAAGCTTCTGAATGGAGCTTGCTTTGTAGTTGTCGCTCGACACGAAACATTTCCATGATCGTAGTGGCGCCCACGATGACAAGTAGGAAAGAAACCAGCAGTAAAAGCAGATGTCTGGAAAAGCGTGTGGCAATACTGGTTTTTGATGCCATTAGCGATCACTCTTAAGGGGGTAAAGGCTCCCGTCCTTATAGAAAGCAAACAGATAATCCTCAGCGGTCAGCGCGTCTTGCATGCCCCGACCGAAAGGAGAGAGATATTGCTTCATCAACCCATCGTATCGCTCCAGTTTAGTGAGCTCTTTCTGGATAGCGGACATGTCGGCTGAACCAGCTTTCTCTGCAGCAATAGCGAGCATGTGCATCAGGTCATAGGCATGTGCGGTGCCAGATGGGGCATAGATATCAGACTCATCTCTGGTGCCATAACGTTGATGATATTTCTGCGTCAACACTTTGGCAGCGGGAGTGTCGTTTTCTACGAAAGTGAAGGTTTGCAGGACCCGAAGATCGACGGCTTTGAGCGCTTGCTTAGAGCGGTGGGCGAACTCTGAACCAGTGATCCCCCAATGTGAAAATACAATCGGTGGGTTTGGGTGCTTGGCTAAGTGACTGACAAATTTTTCACCTTCCACAGAATTACCGACAAAAATGATGGATTCAACGCCTTTTTGGACGAGATTTTTAACTTTGTTTTCCATGTTTTTCTCGCCCCAGTCAAACCACTCCATGTGAACGGGAGCAAGCGAACGTTTTTCCATTTCCTTTGTCAGTCCTTCAAAATTGCTTCTTCCCCAGCCATTATTGACCAGCAGGAAGCCGACTTTTTCAGAAACACCCAGAGCACCATCGAGCAAAAACTGGGCAGCATATTCATCCCTGACTGAGACTCGGAAAACGAAGTTGGGTGATTGACCATTACTGACAATCGGTGTGGCTGCCGCCCAGGGAGCGAGCATGAGAATTCTGTGTTTATGGAGTAATTCCAGCTCTGCCAGTACGACAGGGCTACTGATACCACTAAACACCGCGAGAAGATTTGGCAACGTTGCGAAGACTTTGATGTTATCCAGGCCCCGCGAGGGCACCATGGAGTTGTTTCTGACAACCAGCTTCACCTCTTTACCTAACACTCCACCATTTTGGTTTATTTCATCCAGAGCAAGCTCAATGCCACGGCGAATAGATAAACCTGAAATCGCCGAACCACCGATCATATCGGCATCTAGCGCAACGATGAGTTTGTCGGGGTGAAGGTGGCTCCAGTTCTCTTTTCCTTGAAGTACCTGTTCAATGATTGCAGTGCCGATATACATCCTTTTTTGTTCCATAACGCCCGAAGAAGCTTGCTTCATCCAATCCAATAACGGTGTCGCTGGCTTGCGGGTGATTCCTTCTTCTTTTAGGTTTGCCAACGCAATGTTGTCTTTTCTACGTGCGATTTCGTACTGGAAAGATGTGGCAATATTGGCGGCGCTTTCGATGGTCTCTTTTTGGAACTGAGTGAGTTTTGCTTTGGTTTTCAGCGACATAATTAGTGTCAGGGTTTGGTGGCCGTGATGGGTGAGGTAAATATTTTGTCCGGTCATCCTGCGAGCTGATAACTGGCTGAGTGTGATCTCTTCACCGTCCAAGTCGCCATTCGCAAAGGCTTGAGTGAGCATTTCATCGGACACGGGAATGGCTAGACTGCGCCACGTGGCGAATTGCTGGCGTATGGTTGTACTTTCTGGGACACGGAAACGACGCCCATTAAATTGAGAGGCACTTTCCAAAGGGAATGTGGTGACAAGGTGCTTGAAGCCTCCGTCCCAGAATGCCACTCCATGAATGTCATCTTTGTTGAGTTTACTGAGTAACTGCCTGCCTGTGGGACTGCTGTAAACTTGCTTGACCTGCTGTTGGTTGGCAAAGAAAAAGGGTAAATCAAACAGCTCAAGTGCAGGGGAAAGGTAAGATATCTTGGAGCTGGAAATAACTGCAAAGTCCACATCGCCATTTTGGACGGAAGCAATCAACTCCCGTTCGCTGGCGTTGTCCGTCTTAAACGACGTAGAGACAGTCAGTTCACCTTTAGATTTTTCTTTCACCAAAGATGCAAAGTACTGAGCAGCTTCTGAGCTTGCACTACCCTCATGGCTTGAAACAACGAGTTTTAGGTACTGAGTCGGTGTTTCCTCCATGTGATCTGTTTTGGATGAGTTCCGACTGTCGCAGCCATTCAATAACATCAACAACGCAGTGAGTATGAAGATGTATCTCATTGTTTTCCCCGCCTGAACAAGACTTTTATGTCTTATAAAAGATTAGGAATGAGACAGGTGTTTTTCCAGTGGGAGGGTGATGAACGTAGTGCGGTAAACCAGCCCTCAGACAGGGCTAGTGGAGAAGTAAGCGCTAACGTTGTGTAACTTGATGAATATTAAACAAATCACTGTTAATCGTGGCGATGGTGTACTCGAAGGGGGTGCCATCATCAAAAGAGACCACTTCGCGAAGCTCGATCATGGCTTGTCCTTCATCGACATTGAGAAGCTCTGCCAGCTCTGAATCCCGCAGATTAAAGGCGGAAATATCCTGTTCGCGGGTCTGTACTTTCTTGCCTGTCATCTGCTCCATGTACCCGTATTTTGAGTGTTCTATCTGGTTGAATTCAAAGCCATCGCAAACGGCGACCGGGATATGGGTTTGCTCAAAAGACACTGGCATGTTGCCAAAGCTCATCAAACGCTCGATGTAATAAACTTTTTCGTTGGGTTTGATGCGAAGGGCATGAGCGATTTGTACATTCGGCACTTCGATGATCGCGCTGGAAATGACACGTCGAACCGCGCTTTGTCCCGCTTTCTGCGCCTGCTCATCAAAAGGGGAAAGCGCATGGAAGTTGCCGCTCGGCGCAGCTTGGCCAGTACCCACATAAAGGCCGGAACCTTTCACGCGGTAAACCATGCCTTGCTCGACCAGATAGCGTGTAGCTTCACGCACGGTTACGCGCGTAATACCAAGATGTTTAGCGATACCTGCTTCGGTATCCAATTTGTCGCCGGGGGAAAGGTTGGCGCTCGCAATTTTGCGCTCAATGAAGTCGATGACTTCCTGTTGCTTCCCTGTCACTTTTAACGTCATAGCGTCTCTTTATTCGTTATTTATTAGCCGACTGACTGCAATGTTATTGAGTGTTGCTAGGGTCTGTTGACCTTTGTTTGCAGATCTAAAAACGGCGGATCCCTGATCCGCCGCTTAGTTTATGTTATCGCAAGGTGAATACAAACTGTCGCTTGCGTAGTGCGACAGTTGAGGGCTAGGCGCTTAATAAGGTGGTGCAGAAATCCGCAATGCGTTCGGCGCTGATGCCGTATGCATCTTTCAGAAAATCGAGTGAGCCCACCTGACCGTATTGCTCCTGCACGCCAAGCTTATGGAAACTTTGCAGTGCAACGCCGCCAGACAGCAACTCAGAAGCTACCGCATCACCCAGACCACCAATCACATTGTGGTTTTCAATCGTTACCACACGGCCTGTCTTGCGCGCCTCTGCAATCAAAAGCTCGGTATCCAGCGGTTTGATGGTGTGCATGTCGATAACCGCAACAGTTTTACCTGTGTTAGCTTCGATTTGCTCTGCCGCTTCCAGCGCGTCATGCACACAGATACCCGCCGCGATGAGGGTGAGATCCGTACCCTCTTTCAAAAGATTGCCCTTACCGATCTCAATCTCATCTTCTGAGCCATAAATCGCCGGCAAATCTTTGCGGGTGGAGCGTATGTAGTTCACACCTTTGTGCTCGTAGGCATAACGCATTGCTGCGCGAAGCACCGATTCATCTGACACATCAATCACAGTCGCATTCGGCACCAAGCGCATCAGGCCTGTGTCTTCAAACGGCATATGGGTGCCACCATTGGTGACAGCGGTAACGCCCGCATCACTGCCGAAGATATTGATATGTTGGCCTGCGTAGCCGCCTGCAAGGAAAATCTGATCGTAACAACGACGGGTGGCGAAGCAGCCGAATGAGTGAACGAAGGGCACTTTGCCAACGGCTGAAAGGCCGGATGCCACGCCAATCATATTGGCTTCGGCAATACCACAGTTCAGGAAGTGATTCGGGAAAGCGTCCGCGAATTTCTTGGTGCTTACACTGCCTGCAAGGTCGGCTTCCAGCACCATCACATTGTCGTGTTGCTCAGCCAGTTCCATCAGCATTTCTGCATGGATAACGCGAAGTTCTTTGCTCATTTCAGCTCCTCGATTTTTTGTTCCAGCATCGCAATGTCAGCGTCAATGGCTGCGCGCAGGCTGTCGTCTAAACGCAAATGGTGGTTGGCTTCAATCGCTTCCACAGTTGGCATGCCCTGGCCTTTTTCGGTATCGAGAATGATGGCGGTTGGGCGCTTAGTTTCAGTCTGTGCGGTTTCAATCGCGGCGCAGATGGCTTCGACGCTCTTGCCGTCAACACCAATCGCGTTGAAACCGAAGGAAGCGAACTTCTCGCGAAGATCGAACGATGCCAGAATCTCATCAATGTAGCCGTCGAGCTGGCGTTTGTTGTTGTCGACAAACACCACCAGATTCGACAGCTTGTGGTGTGCGGCAAATTGCGCCGCTTCCCAGCACTGACCTTCCTGAAGCTCGCCGTCTCCGACGATGGTGTAAACCGTTGATTCGGTGCCCGCCGCCATACCCGCCGCACATGAGATGCCCTGACCCAGAGAGCCGGTTGTCATATCCACGCCCGGCGTTTTGTTCATGTCCGCATGGCTTGGCAGGTTAGTACCGTTACCGTTTATCGTTTTCAGCCATTCGATATCGAAGAAGCCGCGAAGGGCCAGGGTAGCGTAAAGCGCCGGACCCGCATGGCCTTTAGACAGCACAAACAAATCACGGTCTTGCATTTTCGGGTTGGCCGGGTCGTGCTTTAGGTAGCGGCCGTACAGACAAGCCAGTGTTTCAGTGACAGACAGGCAACCGCCAAAGTGTCCGTAACCCATGTTCAGTAAAGCCTTTGCCATTTCTTTTTTGATGGACAGATTGAAGGCCTCAATCTGACGCAGATCGAGTAAAGATTGCATAGTTACCTCGGAGAAAGAGAAGGGCGGGCTGGTGGTCAGCCCGCGCTGAAATTAGATGTTTTCTGCTGTCTCGGCGGTTTTCTTGCCGATGAAATTGGTGCTCAGAACCAGTGCAGCAACGGCTGCCACACCCAGAATGACCGCCTCTTTGCCCAGCATCGCCAGATAGCCCAGGAAGATACCGGTGATAGCGAAGTCAGAGTCGGAGAAGGTGGTGTTGGCAAAGCCCAGGTCGCCCAGTACCGGCAGCAGCCACAGGGTCAGGAAAGTAATGACCACACCGTTGATGAATGCGCCCACTGCCGCGCCGCGACGGCCACCGGTAGCGTTACCGAACACACCTGCCGTTGCGCCGGTGAAGAAGTGAGGGACCACGCCCGGAAGGATAAGCGTCAGCTCCATCACACCCAGTACACCCATGCTCACCAGACCGCCAAGGAAGCTACACAGGAAGCCAATCAGTACCGCGTTTTGTGCGTAAGGGAATACGATTGGGCAGTCCAGCGCTGGTTTCGCGTTTGGCACTAGTTTCTGGGAGATACCGGTGAATGCCGGCACGATCTCTGCGAGTACCAGACGCACACCCTGAAGGATAACGAACACACCCGCTGCGAAGCCGATAGCCGTCAGAATCGCGTAAACAATCGGGTTCTGGCCGTTACTCAGGTTTTCGGTGACGAAATCACTGCCTGCTGCCATCACGAGGATCAGGTAGATGATGCCCATGGTCAGCGAGATAGAGATAGATGAGTCACGCAGGAACACCAGGTTCTTCGGCAGGTTCATCTCTTCGGTGCTCTTTGAGCCTTTACCGACCAGTTTGCCGACAAGGCCAGAAGCCACGTAACCCACGGTAGAGAAGTGACCGAATGCCACATCATCACTGCCGGTGATCTTACGCATGAATGGCTGTGCCATGGCCGGGAACAGCACCATGATAAGGCCCAGAGACACAGAGCCCAGGAACACCAGAGACGCGCCGCTAAAGCCTGCCACGCTCAGGATGATCGCAATCATACATGCCATGTACAGGGTGTGGTGGCCCGTCAGGAAGATGTATTTAAACTTACTGAAACGGGCAAAGAAGATGTTCGCCACCATACCGAACGCCATGATCATGGACGTTGCTGCACCGAATTCCGCCATTGCAGTGGCGTAAATCGCTTCGTTGTTCGGGATGACGCCGCGAAGGTTGAAGCCTTCTTCCATCAGCACACCCATTGGGGTAACAGCACTCACCAGAATGCCGGCACCGCCGCCGATCACGATGAAACCAAGGACAGTTTTTATCGAGCCTTTGATCACGTCAGAGCTCGATTTTTTCTGGATAGCAAGACCAATCAGGGCCACGATACCGATGAGGATCGCGGGTGTACTTAGAATGTCAGTGATGAAGTCGAGCATAGCGAAACCCTCAATTAACGGTTCATGTAAGCGACGAGCTGTTCTTTCATTGCGTTCTTGTCGGTGATGTTAGGGATAGAAATCACGTCACCGGCATGAATGCTGTCTGCCAAATCGCGGGTGCAGATGAACACATCTGCCATGTCTGGCGTCACTGAACCCAAATCGGTGTGGTTCACTTCTGCCTCAACGCCCAACTCACGCATAACTTCCTTCACTTTCATTTCGATCATGAAAGAAGAACCCAGACCTGTGCTACAAACGGCCATGATACGCATAGTGTTACCCTCAATATTTTTTAATAATTTCAATGATGTCTTGTGTGTTCATCGCTTCGGTGACGGCTAAAACGTCTTCATCGGAGCAGAAGAACTCAGAGATTTTGGTGATGAGCTCGATGTGCTGATCGCTGTCTTTTGCAGCCAACAGAAGCAGCAGTTTCACCGGGTCGTTTTCTTCACTGTGGAACTCGACGCCATTGCGGACGACGAGCAGGGAAAGCGCGTTATTGTTCACGCCCTGTTCCGGGCGGGCATGTGGCATGGCAATCATTGGTGCCAGCACGTAATAAGGGCCAAGCGACTCAGTGGTGTCGATAATGGCAGACTGGTAATCAGGCTCGATATCGCCGGATTTCACTAAAGGCGCACACACCTGATGAATGGCGTCTTTCCAGTCAGAAACGGAATCTACCACCGCTATGCGGTGCTCGGAGAGTAAGGTTGAAAGCATACATACCACCATGCTTATACAGCTAATAAGTTGTCTATACAGGTGGCAATGTAGCGGTTTGAAAACCACTTTTTCGTGATGGAGGTCTAACCTGTTGCCGGATACTTTTGCAATATCTCCACAGTGTTTTCATGGTCACAATGGCGACTTATTTCGTATCACATTCGTATTAAAGTGAGATCTTCTGACGAGTATTGGGAATGACTTGATGATATGTGCGTGAGTGCTTATGTGAATTCAGGGTTATTTTTGCATCGATGTCCGTATAGAAGTTTGCCAAAGCGTTAACGCCGCGATCTGGGCTAGTATGTTAATTGTGTGGTTAATCAATAAGCGGCAACCTATCGCTAATAAAAATGAAACCACCTTTGTAGTCAGCCAGAATTAAGGGGCGGTTTATGCTTTACCAATTCAACGCAACCTATATGGATGCCATCAAGCCTTTGAACAGTTGGGTCAAATTTATCAGGGATGTGAATGCCGCGCCCTGGAACCCAATGAAAACCTCTCCGGTAACCCGAACGCTTGATGCCTCCATGGAGCTGGTGGAGCGGCTGACAGACTGCTACGACGAACCTGCTTGGGGGCTTGATACCACCGTCATCAACGGCGAGAAGCTTGCGATTCAATACAATGTGATTGCCAATAAGCCTTTCTGTAATCTGCTGCATTTCCGCCGCAGCAAAGCGCAACCTAATCAGCCTAAAGTGTTGTTTGTCGCGCCGCTTTCCGGTCATTTTGCCACGCTATTGCGCGGCACCATTGATGCCTTCCTGCCGGATCACGATGTGTATGTCACCGACTGGCGTAATGCCCGCGATGTGCCGCTCACAGAAGGGGAGTTCCACTTCGATGATTATGTGGATTATTTGGTCGAGTTCTTAGAGCTTCTGGGGCCAGACACCCATGCCATTGCGGTATGCCAGCCGAGTGTACCGCTGATGGTGGCGACAGCGCTGATGTCCGCCGAGAAGAATCCTGCCGCGCCTGCAACAGTGACCTTGATGGGCGGCCCTATTGATACCCGCATCAATCCCACCGAAGTGAATGATTACGCCAGCGGCAAGGACTTGGAGTGGTTTGAGTCTAACGTGATTTGTACTGTGCCCGAGCAATACGAAGGTGCAGGACAAGTGGTGTATCCGGGGTTTGTTCAGCTTTCGGGTTTTATGTCGATGAATCTTGATACCCATGTGCAAAAGCACTTTAAGTTTTTCGGCGATCTGGTCAAAGGTGATGGTGATAACGCGGAAGCGCACCGCAAGTTCTACAACGAATACTTGGCGGTGATGGATTTGCCTGCTCATTACTACCTCGACACCATCCGCAAGGTGTTTTTGGAACATGACCTGCCAAACGGCACCATGACTTATCGCGGCAAACCCATCAATCTTGCTGCCATTAAAAAGACAGCACTCCTGACCATTGAAGGGGAGCTGGATGATATTACCGGCCGAGGTCAAACAGCTGCTGCGCTCGACATCTGCCCTGGCATCCCTAAATCCAAGAAAATGCATTACGAGCAAAAAGGCGTCGGCCATTACGGTATATTCAACGGCCGCCGCTACCGCGAGGCGATAGCGCCGAAGATCAAAGGGTTTATTAAGAAGTACAATCCGAAGATGGTAAAGGCGGCATAGCCCATTCTTACACGCCAGTGGAGAAAACACTTTTGCCACTGGCGTGATTCTGTTCCTTCATGATCGTCGCTATAAAAGAAACAAAACGGTTTGAGAAGGAACAGCGGATGTTACGAAAACTACTTCCCGTCATTGTGATGCTGGCAGGAGTTGTCAGCATTTCCACGGCCGATGCCCATGGCCCATCAAGGCTAAAAGTCTCTGAGTCAGTCACCATCAATGCCCCGGCTGACAAAGTTTGGAAAACCGTAGGAGCTTTCGACAGTCTTTCCTGGTTGCCACCTGTGACCAAAGTGGTCATGGAATCAGGAAACCCGACCGAGAAAGGGGCGGTGCGTGTAGTGTATGTGGGCGATCAAAGTGTGACGGAAGAGATCAAACGCTACAACCCTGACGCCATGATGCTCAAATACAAGATCACCAAAGAAAACACAGCCCTGTTGCCCGTCACCAATTACCAGTCCACCATCAAAGTGAAAGCAGAAGGTGACAAAAGTGTGGTGACGTGGAAGGCCGGATTCTACCGTGGCTATCCGAACAACGATCCGCCTGAAAACCTCAACGATGCAACAGCCATTTCAGCCATCACCGGCCTCTATAAAGCGGGGTTAGACAACCTGAAAGCAGAGATGGAAAAGTAAGATTTACTCCCATTTAACCCCATCCTTGGTTCTCCCGTTTAAAGGGAAGGACACAACCGGTCTTGGCTCACCCTTTTCAGGGGAGAGGCGAGGAGGGGTTATCTTCTTCAACTCAATTCCTGAGAGCCGCCACCGCTGACAGTCAGCACCTGACCACTCACCCAAGACGCCGCTGGCGAGCACAGAAACAGTGCGGCCAGCGCAATATCATCGGTTTTCCCAAGCCTTCCGAGTGGCGTGTGTTTCAGCATGGCTTTTTCAATATCCGGGGTGAGCACTTTCTCCAGCGCCGCAGTGCGGATTGCCCCCGGCGCAATAGCATTCACGCGAATGCCCTTGGTCCCCAAATCAAAAGCGGTATTGCGGGTGAGGTGATTGATAGCGGCTTTTGAAGAGCCATAAGACGCCATCATCCAGTTTTTATTTTCACCAGCCATCGAACTGATATTAAGCACCGCGCCTCCGCCGGCTTTTTCCATTTCCGGCGCGCAAAGCTGCATCAACCTGAAAGGGGCAAACACATTGAGTTGATACGCCCACTCAAAGTCTGCCATTGGCATGTCGAAGGGTTTTGGGCCGCCACCGCCTGCATTGTTGGCAAGGATAGTCACCTTGCCAAATGTCGTGACAGCACGTTCAACCAAAGCGGCTCTGTCTTCTACTTTGGTGACGTTGCAGGCTGCGGCGATAGCATGTCTGCCCGTCGCATTGATATTGCAGGCGACTTCGTTAGCGGCATCCAAATCGAGATCGCTGACCACCACCTCTGCGCCTGCATCAGCAAACACTTCTGCTATCCGGCGACCAATCCCGGCGGCTGCGCCAGTGACAATGGCGACTTGACCATCAAGGCTGAACTGTTGAATGACTGACATGACAAACCCTCATTGAAAAGAGATGCATTGAGCCTAGATGTGGGGGGCAGAAGCGCGCGCGTTATTCTTGATACAAAGCGGGATGGAGGAAATGGGAAGGAGAGTTTTTGGGAAAAGAAAGCAAAGAAGGAGCCTTGTGGCTCCTTCTCTCAATCTGGTGTGTTATCCCGCGTAGCGGAAGTAATCCAGACCCTCGACATTACTGGTGATCTCTTTGGAGATGATTTGCGCCAGCAGATGACCAGAGCCGCATGCCATGGTCCAGCCAAGCGTGCCGTGACCTGTATTGGTGAACAGATTGTCGAACGGTGTTTTACCAATCAGCGGCGTGCCGTCTGGCGTCATCGGGCGGAAACCCGTCCAGAACTCGGCTTTGTCGAAATCGCCACTGTGAGGGAACAGATCTTTTACCACCATGGAAATCGTCGCTTTGCGCTTTTCCGGAATAGAAGGGTCGAAGCCTGCCAACTCAGCGGTGCCTGCGACGCGGATACGATCGTCAAAGCGGGTCAGGGCGACTTTGTAGGTTTCGTCCATCACTGTTGATGTCGGTGCCTGCGTTTCGTCAGTGATTGGCACGGTGAGCGAGTAACCTTTCACCGGGTACACAGGAATGCTCAGGCCGAGACTTGCCATAAATTTGGTCGAGTAGCTGCCCATCGCGACCACATAAGCGTCTGCTTCCAGTTCGCCTTTGTCCGTCACCACGCTGACAATGCGGGTGCCTTCGCGTTTCACACTCTTCACTTCGGTGTCGAACATAAACTCCACGCCGTGTGCTTTGGCAAGCTCAGTCATTTGTTGGCAGAACAGGTAGCAATCACCCGTTTCGTCATCCGGCAGGTAGAGACCGCCTGTCAGCTTGTGGCTCACAGATGCCAATCCCGGCTCTTGCTTGATGCAATCTTCGACCGTCATACGCTGATAACGGGTGCCGCTTTGCTCCAGAAGGGCGATGTCTTTTTCCACCGCATCAAGTTGCTTCTGATTACGGAAGATTTGCAGTGTGCCTTTCTGACGGCCTTGATATTCGATGTTGTGCTTGTCACGAAGCGCGAGCAGACACTCTCGGCTGTGGTTAGCAATGCCCAGCATGCGCGACTTGTTCACCTGATAACGATCAAGCTGACAGTTAGACAGCATTTGTGTCGCCCATTTGATCAGCTGTGGATCCAGCGTCGGCTTCACCTTCAGCGGTGCGTGTTCCTCCATCAGCCAGCGAATGGCCTTTTGCGGAATACCGGGTGCCGCCCAAGGGGAGGAGTAGCCATAGGAAATTTGCCCAGCATTGGCGAAACTGGTTTCTTCGCCCGCTTTAGATTGGCGATCAACAACAGTGACTTTGTAGCCTGCCTGCTGTAAATACCAGGCGCTCATTAAACCGACAACGCCACTTCCCAATACCAGTGCTTTCATGATTATTCTCCCCAATCAGACAGGGCGAGTTTGCGTTGTTTACATAACCCTAACAATCGATTTAAATTAATCACTGTGTATAGAATTTCTAAAAGCAAAGATGCAAACACTCAAAAGCCAACATCTCGGTGCCCTTTATACTTTTTCGGAAGTTGGGAGGCACAACACATTAACCAGTGCCGCTAAAGCCATGCACCTGACTACTGGGGCGGTTAGCCAACAGTTACTGCAGCTGGAGCAGCAGTTGGGTTTCACTCTGCTTGAACGTCACTCCCGTGGTATTCGTCTGACCGAAAAGGGTAAACAGCTTCACCAGAATGTGAGTTTCCATTTAGCAGAAATTGATGCGGAAATCGCCAGCTTGCAACGTAACACCGGAAAGAAACAGGAAATCCGCCTCAAGCTCACGCCCTCTTTTGCGTTCAAATGGCTGGTGCCAAAACTCGAAAGCTTCCACGACGTTTACCCCGACATTCAGGTACAAATTTTCGCCGAAGGCGCACTGGTGAACGCCGACACGCGGGACTTTGATCTTGCCATCGACTATCGCCCACACACCTTCAAACATCCGAATACCGAACTTCTGCTGGACGAATACCTGCTGCCGGTGATGAACCCAAGATATCTGGAGCGTCACCAGTGGCTGCAAAACGATGCTGGTAAATCCGAATATTGGCAAGGCGTCACTTTGCTGCACGATGCCATGCCGTGGGAAAAAGCCGAGAAAGATTTGGAGTGGAGAAACTGGGCCAAAGCAATGCAGCTTTCAGTACCCACCGACCGCGGCCACTTCTTCAACCGGACTGATATGGCCATGTCAGCCGCCGAAGCAGGTGTAGGCATCGCCATGGCGCGGATGGCGCTTATCGACAATGAGCTGGCAACGGGAAGGTTGGTGTCACCGTTTTCGCCCATCAAAGCCAACGCAGGGTATTACCTGATCAGCAATGTGCAGGACGAAAGCACAGAGAGCTTTGTGAAATGGTTGGAGGGGATGATTGGGTAGGGCTGATTAAAGCCCTATTTGTTTCCATCAAAAGGCGTATCAGACTGTTGCGCTTTTCCTCGGTATAGAACGACGCCGTAATCTTCTATTTCGGGGATATACTCCCAGCGTTTTTCTGGATCTTCTGAAATCGTGCACACACCATCTGGTAGCCAGCAAAATTCAGTGTAGAAGATGCCAATGTTCGGTCCGTTCAAAATTATTCTGACTCTGCTGCCTTTTGGATACCCATCATAAGCTTCTCTCCGAAAGGCCTGAATGTTTGACTCCAATTGAGCTGGGTTTTCTATCTTATGCTGGAGTGCGTAGTAATTGTATTTCCAGTCTTCCCAATCGTCTTCTGGGTTAATAGTTTCCTGCCAATTAGCAGTAACTTGCGCGGGTAGTTCGACATTGTCATCTGCTGTTGAACCATCAAGGTCAACAACCTCATAACTGCTGACTTCTCCATGCTGAACCATTTCCCAATCCAATCTGCGTGTATCAAAAGGGGACTTTGGAAAGGCTGTTGCCGATGCTTCACCTAAGCCATCGAAAAGAACGACAACATCTGCCCCTCCTTTAGGATCTTTAACAACCCACCCATTGGGGTCAGCATTAATTTTGGGAGTGCAATCAGCTACTTTGGAGTAGCATCCCAGAGAATACAGTAGCATGGCTCTTTCGCCATCGACTACAAACTGCATGAGTGAATAAGGGCTTTTGAAGTTTTCGTAATAGGCATCCAGCGTTTCAATTTTTTGTCTAGCTAGTTCACTGTCAACAGGAGATGCGATATGAAAAAAACGGGCGTGAACCTTTGCTTCAGGAGCTCCCTTTTTGGCCCAGTAGCCTTCAATATGTGAAGGAATACCTATTCCTCCCAGATCGGCGGTTGCGCCAGGGAAGCTGCTTACCGCACCAAACCCGAAACCAGAGCCTCCGCCTGACACATCAGTGACCCGAATGGTTGGTAGGCTATAGGGGCCATCTAAGCTACCTGCACTATTCAATTTCGCTGTTAGGCGTTGTTCATCTGAACAGCCCCAAAAGATTATAAATAGTGGTAATACAAGAAGGTATTTATTTATCGCTATGCGCAATTAATTCCCCTTTACCTTCAAACAATACAACAGCATAACGGCCGAGTTCGTCAAAGTAGCGCCAGCGGTTTTGTGGGTCTTCGGCGACTTTGCATTTCTCTCCGATTTTTTCAGTGAGACAGGCTGCACTGTAGGTAATGAGCAGACGGTCGTTTTTGGCGAAAACGTCAAAGGTACTGGATTTCAAATAACCATCAGTGGCTTTGCGGTAGGCTTGGATTGTCTTTTCATTGTCTGAGGGGGAGTTCAAATCGCTACTCAACTGATAGCGATCAAATACCCATTGAGAATAGTCTGCGTCAGGGTTTGTTTTCTTCGCCCAAGAAATATCAAAGGAAGATGGAAGCTCTACACTATCACCTAAAGTTTTTGGCTCTCCGTTTTTATTTTTAAGCTCAAGCTCAGTGATATTAGTACTAGCGATACTCTTTGCTCTGATTAGTCTTTGATCATAAGGAGAGGCAGGAAAAGCAGTTTGAGAAACGTTTCCTTTCCCTGAATACAACATGACGACGTCAGTATTCCCATCCGGGCTCGGTTGTATCCACCCATTCGGGTCTGAACCATCTTTTTTTGAACAATCGTCATAAACTTCGAAGCATTTAAATGTGTAGAGGACCTGAATCTGAGCTTTGTTTACAACAACTTGAATAGTTCCAGGTTTATCTTTTAACGCTGTGTACGCACCTCTGAGAGTTTTGATTTTTTGGCTCGCAAGTTTGGCGTCAATAGTGTTATCGAGGTGGTAATACGCTGCTGGATGCGGGGAAGCCTCGGAAGGTTTACTCCAGTATGCTGAGATGTGAGCTGGAACCCCCAATCCTGATATACCAGCACTTGCTCCTGGGTAGCCGTTAACTGAGCCATACCCGAGGTTTGAAAAGGCACCCGAAGTATCTGTGATCAATACATCACGGATACTGTAAGTACCATCTAAAGTGCCAGCATTGCCAAATTTTGCGTTTAGAAACTGCTCATCAGAACAACCAAAAACGAGTGATGCCATGCAGAATACAAGAAGGTACTTATTAATCACTTTGAGCAACTAAAGTTCCTTTTCCTTCAAACAATACAACGGCATAACGACCAAGCTCGTCAAAGTAGCGCCAGCGATTTTGTGGGTCTTCGGCGACTTTGCAGCGCTCTCCGGGGGTGTCGGTTAAGCAAGCCGCACTATAAGTGATAAAGAGATTTTCATTTTCAGCAAAGATATCAAATGTGCTGGTTTTGACATAACCGTTCATGGCGTTGCGATAGGCATGAATACTTTCTTCCATAGTATCCAGTGCAGAAAGGTTACCAGTGAGTTTGTAGTTATCGAATTGCCATTGGGAATATTCAGCGTCTGGATTTAGCTTCTTCCGCCAAATTACGGAGAATGTAGCAGGTAATACAATCTGGTCGTTGACTTCGTGGTTTGCTAAATCGATATCCTGAAGAGTGGCTTCGCTGACAACTGTTTCACCTACGTTGACGGCTCTTATTATGCGGTTGTCATATGGGGATTTTGGGAAGGGCTTAAGTGAAGTCTCTCCATTACCAGAGAAGAGCACAACGACATCAGTAATATCTTTCGGGCTTCTCACTATCCATCCGTTTGGATCGCTTCCCTCTTTTTTGGAGCAGTCATCAGAAGAGTTGAAGCAGTTGAAAGTATACAAAATTTTCAGATGAGCATTGTCTACTACGACTTGTACAGCTGCCCCTGAATGCTCAAAGTTTTTATAAGCGTTCTTGAGCGTTTTTATTTTTCTTAGAGCCAGTTTGCTGTCTATTGCACTATCAATTCGATAATAGATTGGGGAGTCTGTTGTTGATTCAGGGTCCTTGCTCCAGTAACCCTTGACGTGAGTTGGTATGCCTAAACCTGAAATGGTTGCGTAAGCGCCAGGATAGCTACTTACAAAACCATAAGCAAAATCTGAGAACCCACCAGATGTATCAGAAACAACCATTTCTTTAATGCCGTAGGGGCCGTCTGTGCTCCCTGCATTTCCAAACTTAGCTCTAGGGACGCTGTCATCCGTACAACCTGCAAAAGGGATTAATGCCAAAAGCATTGTCAGACTGATTAAGATTCTACTCATTATCAAAAATCTCCCTGTACATATTCCCTTTCGAATCTCGGTTAACGTCGTTTGCAAGTGCAGCTCTGATATTTGAGAAACCGGGGTTTATTAGAGGGTCATGAGGCCTGTGTATCCAAAGAAGCTTATTTGGCGCTATTTCACTTTCCCAGTGGCTTGCATTGACTTGCCCAGGCTCTATTGCCAATAGTTTTGCATTAAGTGAGGAGAATTCGGCATGTTCATTGAAGTCTTGAGGCATTTCATAGTTGCTCATTTGCCATTGGATGCCAGCAATTGCACCTTGTTGCCTCATTCTTTCCTGTGCCAAGCCTTGAAGTCCATTATTGATTGGTTGAAGCCTGTAGTAATACAGGGTATTTCCAACATTTTTAACACGGCCATATTGCGTTGGATTTTTGAAGTTTTTTTGCACTTCTTTATCCCAAAATTTTTCTTCACGGCTGGCTAGCATATACATATCTCTAGGTTGCAACCCGATATGCTTGGTTGTTTTTAACAATTCTCTGTTGTAAGTGTCATTAATAGGGAAATCTAGGTGCTCTGGTAGCCCCTTTTTTCCATATTGGGACATAGAAGGGTAACCGCCACCAACATCTGCATGAGCTCCCGGATATACCTCTTCGAAGAAGTTTTCGGCCAATTCACCATCAATCTTCAATGAGGTTAATGGGAAGTTCTCTCTGTATTCATGGTGAGCTGTTATGTGATAAACAGTTTCAGCACTAGAAGGTGAAAGGACTAAATTAAAACCATCTTCATCATTGTCTCCAGGGATACCGAAGGAACCAACTGTATCGAATAGGCCAACAAAACGAACGCTGACACTTCTCGATTTGTCGATATAGTAGTGGCACCGTCTACCTGCTCTTGTGTGCTCGCTGCTCAAAAGGTGAGGGACAACATCGACACTAAATTGATCCTGCTTTTGACGACGATGATGACGTGGTCCGTGACTGGGCTTTGGGGGAGGTACAGGAGAGTTGTAATCAGGGAATCCGACATTTGCTGCATTGACGAAATGACGAGCCAACGCAGCTCCACGACTAAACCCGAAAACATCAAATTCTATGTGATTGATATTTTCATAGTGTCCAGTTTCTTCGAGGGACTTTGTGATACTCCTTAACGCTCCAATAAGAGATGTCCACTTATCAAAAGCATCTGAGTCACCAAAGAAATCCCAAGAGCCGGTGGCCATGCCTGTTAGCTCCATATCTTCGTCATTGTCTATCGCTTTGATCGCTTCTTCAAGGGAATCAAAGTCTAGGGTACCCACCCCTGAAACATAGATTTTGGCGATTTCACCTTCCTTTTCAGGATAAGCTTCAAACAGTCTTGCTATATTGGTGCGGGAAGCATTGCCTCTTCCTTCCTTGTACTTATCGTTCTCCAGATTATTCCCCGTCCCATCAAAGAACACCCCGATGGTGAGTTTATTATTTGGCAACTTTTTGATGTTAACCACCGGCAACCCACTCTCTACCAATCGTTCATTGTTGATGGCTTTGAGTGTTGAACCGTTTAGCAGGCGTTCTTTATGATCGTAGACGACGTCAACTGGCGCATTGTAGGTTTTCGGTTTGTAGGGCTTCTTGGAGGCCGTCGTGGCTTTCTTGGCATCAAGCAGGCTCGGGACGTCTATCATCACGCCATGCTCACTCAGCCATTGGTCATTCACATTACCCAGTTGCTCAATCGTGATTGGGCTGTCGAGATAGATAAGATGCTGGTCAATAACGACTTTGCTGTCGATTTTCCAGTAGAGCAGGATCGCGCCCTGGTATTTATTCAGCCCGTTCTCTGTGTTCAGGCTAAATGGCGTTGAACGTGTAGCCTGAAATGCCCAGCGGCCTTCACCGAGAATTTTGTATTCCTGAACCAGCTTCTTTTTGTGGAAATGGTAGAAGTAACCTTCAGTTGGAAAGCCTAAACGGTCGCCAAGTTGAAGGGCAGGGATCACCGGAATAAACGCTTCCCGAACGGCGTCTGTGCCTTTGGGTTTGAGCTTAACAGGAGGCTGGTTACTCACGCCTTTTTCTGCACTCGCAACTTTAGCGATAAGTTTACGGGGCGTGTCGTCAGTGGCTTTGGCAGAAAAAACCGTCCCCATTTCAGAAGGCTTGGTTTCCCAGCTGACAATGCTTGCTTCCTTCTGCGTTTTACCTAGCGCAAATTGACACCCCACTTCGCTGGCAAGTACCTCTTCCGAGCAGGCAACCTCAAACAGATATTCATAATCCTGTGCAGGCTTTTCCTGTTTTTCTTCCACTTTAGGTTCAGGGGTGTAAGGCGCTTCGGCAGGAGCTTGAGATTCGGAACCCGAGCGAGAGGTAAAACCTTTTGCTTTTGTCCGGGACGTCAGCGCAGATTTGGCTTCAGGGGAAAAGCTGGATTCGGCATCAGGGTTCACCTGCCAAACCTTATCACCCATCGAGTCAGTTGTGGATTTCAGAGCTGGCGTGACAGGCGCATCACTCAGTAATACATACTCGCCAGATGCGAGCTGAGATTGGAACTTTTGAATGGTGACACCTTGAGGCACCGCGGCTTCCAATGCCCGTTCACTCAGTGTCGAAAATCCACCTTCAACTTTGCCGAACTCGTACGATGCAAGTTCGGTCATTTTTACAACCCTGTACGCCACTGACTCTTCCCTGATTTGCTTTTGTTTTTGGTTAAATACCGAACAAACGAGAGCAGCACAACGAAGCGAAAGCAAAACCGAAAGGCAGATCAAACAGGGGCAATTTCTTGCTCAATTTCTTGGCAGGAAGCGGCTAGGAGAGGGACTAATTCAACCCAAACTCAGACACGAATTTGCTCTTAAGATACATATCCGTCGATTGTTTCAGCCAGTTCGGATTTTGCTTAAACCAGCTATCGAGAAGTGGCATCACTTGCTGCTCTTTCATGCCTGCATTAACACCTGACGAATAGAGTAATCGGAGCAAGGTGATATCCAGCGTTGTCATCACATTGTTTTTAGAACCATCGTTAAAGATGGAAGGGAAGACCTTGTCAGAGTCATTCGGCAATCCCATCGCCTGCGTCAGTTCTTCGACCACACAGGCGAACAGCTTGCCGCGTTCGCGGGCGAGATCGACCGGGATAACAATCAGTGCTTCTTCGATTTCTGCCTGAGGTGATGAAGAAAAGTGCGCCATGCAGATAGCACCGCGAAATGGAAAGTCTTTCTGTTTCGGCCAAAGTTCGCGGGTCTCGTTCTGCCAGCGGCTCTGACGGGTAAACACCATGCGGAGGTTAGCGTTTTCCTGCGAATTCACCACCTTGATGTCGTGGCCCGTTGCCCGCACCAAATCTTCAATCTGGGTATTGGCCAGCATGCTATGAAGCTCTTTGTCACCGACGCGATGGTCAATATAGATACGTATCGGCTTTTGCCACTTGCGGACAGGGTGCTGGTGATTGTCATACTCATTGCTGAGGGCAATGATTTTAAAGGCCCTTTTGACATACTCAGGGTCATTCCATTTTGCCAGAGCGGGGGCAGACAGCAGTGACAGCATCAGCCCCCAGATAAGAATTCGCATTTGGCTCTCCGTGGCCCATTCAGAAATGTCGTCGAAATCACGACGACTCAAGATTAATAATGACAATCAGTAGGTAAGGTTTCCAGTTGGAAGGTGAGATGTCCAGATCCCATCGTCCAAAACATTTTTGTGTGGGGGATGCGGATAGCGCAGGAGGAGCCGTAATGAGTAAACTTTGCGTGACTCTTGGAGCCGAATCTACTGAAGCGATATTGCGCTCAACGCAAACTATTTCAGGTGGTTTTGGGGCAGCTGTGATTGGCCCAGCACTGCAACAACGAGAATGCAGCCGTTTTCCTTGGTGTAGTAAGCAGTATGTTTGCCAATGTGGAAATAGAAGCCATTCTGGTAAATTTCGCTGCAGGTTCTTCCCATATCTGGGTTGTCAGCTAACATCTGAAACCCAGAAAGCAGTATCTCTTTGTAATTGTGCCACTGCAATTCAGAAAAGTTTTCGACGGTGTAGCTTTTTACTTTGAGTAAATGGGATTGAGCTAACTGACTTAACTTATATTTATTCTTATTCATCATATAATTACAGTGAACTTAGAAAGCTTTCCCCGTCGACAGTTTTACCGTTGTTGAGCTCTTCTTTGGCTGAATGAAAGCAGTGCTTGAGGTACTCGACTTTCATAGCTTCAAGCTCTTCAAAGTCCCTGATAGACATGACGACAACAGCGTCTTTACTGTTTTTACTGATTTTCACTGGTTCCCGCTGAGCGCTCAGAAGTAACTCTCCAAAATTACGCTTGGCGTCATTTGCTGTTAGTGTCTGCATGATCGAGCTCCAATTTGAAAGTACAGTCAGAGTATAACTTGTCGCACTAAATGTGCAATTTGATTAAATCGTGCGATCTGGGTGATATTTAAGCGTTATCCATTGGCTTTTTTCCAAGTGGGTATAGAAGAAGGTTTATACGTGGTAACTAAATCTAAGCCATAAATCTGTATTAATCCGTTGCTCTTTCACCCTGCAATAAAGAGTTCAATGTACTGGCTGAGGTTGGGAGCAAGCCCACTTTCAAGCCAAATGGCTTAAATGCTTTGTTCAATATGTCCGTTTTATAACTGCCTCTATCGTTCTCAATGTCCGAAAGCGTTTTTCGGGAAATGTCGACCAGTTTGGCAAACACATCTTGCTTTAATCCCAGCACATCTATCCTAAGCGCCTTTAAGGCTTGCCCTTGGGTTAATTCCCCGAACAGCAATTGCTTGATGATTCGGTTGGCAACATTTTTGCGCTCAGCTGCGTTAACCGGTGTCTTGTTCTTTGACACCCGTTGAGTCACCCGAGAGTTTGAAGTGGTCTTTTGTGTGGCTTCTTTGGTATCTGATTGAACTTGTGAAAGCTGTGCTCGGTTGGCTTTCAGGCGAGCGACAGTCGCTCTAGCTGATTCGTTAAGTAACGATTTGTTTGTGCTCATCGAAGCCCCCACTTAGCCAGTTTGTCAGAGATATGGTTGAACCCAATACCCGGTAGTTCGAGAATTTTTTCGGGTACCCCTTTTGCTGCCAGTCTTTGCTTTAAACCCATACATTGGTTCGCCGTATCACGCAGTGCTTGAAGCAAGTTTTCACTAGGTACCAGGTCAGACAAAGTGTTTGCTATTCCAACAAAATCATAGGTTCCGCCAACCTCTAGCGGTGCCTTCCATTTGGTTGTTCTTGGTATGCCTGATGGGTCTGCTTTCATTGGCGCAAAGTCGTAAATGGGCGCGAGTTTGATGTGACCATTTCCTTTGAGAAATGAAGTGTTTCGCCCATGGTTATCACTGTTTCCGAAGAGGATATTGAGAAGATCTCTTTTAACCCATTCGATAACGAATGCCTGAATATCAAAGTGGTATCCTTGGTTCGTCACCATATGACTCTGAGTGATTTTATCGATGAGTGCTCTGATGGTTTCTTCATGGTAAAGGGTAACACCAGCACTTTTACCCAAGATGGAATAGACCGATTCCATGCCAAATCTTTCGATTTGCCCTTGAGAGTTATAGCGAATGTCAAAACGAGGCAGCCACAATGAGGGGTAGTGCGATCCTTCTTCCAGGCGCATGTGCTCGACTGGGATAGTGTCAAACCCCATTTCTGTAAGTTCATGATAGTAATGAAACTCTGCGCGGAGAATATCGCAGTCTATAACACTTCTTGAGCCACGAGGGTATTTAACTAAATAGTGCAAATCCCGATTGCTGTTGTCGTCCTGATACGGGTCTATCCATATTTTCCAGTGATTTGGATTATCTTCGATAGCCGCGCGAAGAAGAAGCTTGGGCGCTTCTCCTCCTGCACCTGTTGCACCGCCTGCCGCAGCACCTCTCTGTTGGGCATAATCTAGAAAGTCACTGGCGCGGCTTTTCACATCTTCCACCGAGAAGAACAGATTATCGGCAAGATCAAAACGATCTGGGAGAGAATCTTTGACTCTAAGGTTGCCAACAGGGCACATGGTGCCATATCTCAACAAGACGTAGTCTTGCTCGGCACGGGGAAGATCTTCAATGTCTAATTGCTTAACCCAGTATTTCCTGCTGGCACCACTGGGCATGATGTCGTCGAGAAACTTCAACCAACCGGGTTCTCCTTTATCATCAAAGAAAAAAGCGACTGGGTGGTTAATGGAAACTGCGTGCAGGTCATCTTTTTCATAATGATCAATCGCATAGTCCTGCAAATAGTCAACAGCGGTGACTTTGTAGTTGTGTAGGTCACTTTCAGGGAATGAAATGATGGCGATATCGAGCCATTGTTCATTGATAAATGCCTGAATCGTCAGTTGTTCCATCATCATTACCCCAGAGTTCACTAATGGGTATTAATTTACGCATAAACTCATAAAAATTCAATTAATGAGTATTTATCTACTCAAAAGTAGATGCCCGACTTAGATTGTAGTGAAAAGCTCTCTGAGAAAAAGCCGCTGCGCAAAAAACGAGTAGATAGTTACTCGTAATATTAGCAATAAACACCTAATGAGTGATTTATTGCTCATTAAACTGAGGCTTAATTAAATCGTGCGTTTTGGTTGATGTTTGAGCGGGCGACATCAGCTCTTATCCCCAAGTGGTTATAAAAGAAGGTTTATCCCCGATAAGGGATAACGGAGATAAACCTTTGTGTTTCCGATTTAAGAAGGCGTAAAACCGGGTCCTTTGAAGACTTTCACAGGATTGCCTCTTTCCAGCTCCCAGTGCTGCTGCCTTCGGGATTTGGTTTGCGCAGAGAGCGATGCCTGTTTCTCGTCTTCAAGCTTTTTGTAGAGCAGAGCAACCGCCAGACGCTTATTGGCGTGTTGGCTGCGCTCAGACTCCACTCTGACCGAAAGGCCAGATTCGACATGTGTTGCCCTGATGGCAGAGCTTGTGGTGTTCACATGCTGCCCTCCCGCGCCGGAAGCACGGCATGCCCGAAAGCGAAAATGGTGCTGTATGTCGCTTTCATCCACCTCATAGGTCTCGCCACCAAAGAACCAGTTTTTCCGTTTATGCCTTGGCCGGAAAGGGCTAGGGAATACCCAGAGCATCGGCCCTTGCCAGTCTGTCGCCAGCTGTTTTGCTGCTTCTGGAGCAGTGGCATCCAGACGCACCAATACCGACTTATAACAGCCTGACTTACCCGCAGAGACCGCTTCAACGACTTCCAGTGAAACTGCCTTATCAGCGCACTGTTTTTCCAGTGTGCTGAGTGCAAGCCCGACCGCTTTGCAGCATTCCAATGGCCCTTGTCCGGCAGAGAGTTGCAACAAGATCATGATGCGCACCCTCCCTGCGTTTTAAAGGTCAAAACCGGACGCGTTTTGGCGATCACATCGATCAAATCGGCATTCACCAGATCGCTGATCACCGACTCGCCCTTCTTGTAAGCCTGTGGCGCTTCATCATAAAGCAGCTCTTTGTTCCCGCAGATCACCCGGCTACCCAATGCAGTTTTCAGCAGATCTTTCGGCTTAAAGGTGCTGTCTAAGCGGCCTTTACAGGTGCCGCGTTGCCATTTTCTCCCCGCACCATGGGCGAGGGAGTACAGGCTTTGAGCCGCCACTCCGTTGTGTCGCGGTTTCACCAGATAGCTAAAGTCACCTCTGGAGCCCGGGATCATCACCAAGCCTTTATCGCTGGGCGTCGCCCCTTTACGGTGAAGCCACCCCAGACAGCCGTTGATCTCAACCTGCGTCACCAGGTTGTGGTTCACATCCAACATAAATTGCCCGTCAGATCTGACCGCAGACAAAAAGCGTTGCGCAATCAAGTACCGGTTGAGCTCGGCCCAGCGAACGGCTTCATTGTGCTCAGAGACATATTGCGCCAGCGCATCACTGCCTTCCGCGAGGCCTGCATGGCCATGCTCAGACACATGCTTGGTTAAAATGGCTTGCCCAAGTCCGCGGGAGCCAGAATGCACCAGCAATTGAAGCTGCTGGGTATTCAAGCCGGAAGCTTTGAATGCCGCAGCATCATAAACCTCGTCGATACGTTGAAACTCAGCAAAATGATTGCCGCCGCCAATGGTGCCAAGTGCCATGTCGAACCCCTCGGATTCGACATCCCGCGCCTTTTTAAGCTGCAAAATGTCATCAGCCCAGTTTTCACCGAGCGGCCCTTCGACCTTATCCAGCCGTTTGGCGAGTTTATCCAGGTTCAGCTTCGCCACACGAAGAGAGGTTTGCCACAGCGACATACCACAGCCGATATCGTTACCCACCAATGCTGGATAAACACGGCCGACAGAGAAAAATGACGCTCCGACAGGGTAGCCCCGGCCGGGATGCAAATCAGGCATGCCGACAACCTGCTTCATGCCTTCAAGTTGTGATGTTTTTAAAAGTTGTTGTGTTGCCAGCCCCTCAATCCAGCTCTCATTCGAGGCGATCAGGCTGACAGAGTCAGAAAGTGTTTGGACGAAATTGCCCATAGAGCCAATTCCTTATTCAGGATTGAAAAAGATTAATCGAATTGGCAGGTCGCTTCGCTTCAACGCGAGCGAAGGGGGGATAAAGCGGAGGGCTTTAAAGCTACGTCGGGTTGATTAGCAAACAGCGCCTGCAAAGGATGGGGATGTATAAGTCATGATGATTCTCCTTTGCTGATGTTGTTGAGTGGTCGCATAGTAATCAAATGCGTTATTGATAGCAAGTGAGCTCGGGAAGAGTGCGCAGAGCAGCAGTCGCTGTCTGCGCACTTTATTTCAATGCCGGTTAACCCAAACTCATTGAGAGAATCCACTAATACGGATGACTTCCCGGAGTTCATTCTCCAAGTCCGCAGAGTTTCTGAATGGCAGCGTGTAAGGGCTCTGTTTGAGTAACTCAGACTCCCACGAAATATCAGGCACTACGCCCTCATTCAACCTTGAGCCGTCTAACCGACGAAACTCCTGCACGGGGTAAGACATGTATCCAAGCTTCTCATCATACAAGTCATAGATATGGTGAAGTGAGCGGAACTGCATCACTAAGGGCGCGCCCGCAGTTGGCTTGCCAATCACCGTCGATTCAGGTGAACTTTGAATCCCAGCAGCCAATATTTCCCCGCCGGAATTTGTCTGTACATCGGTCAACACCAACACTTTCCCGTCGAATACCTTGCTGGTCTCGGAAGAAACGCGCTTACTTCTGCCAAAGGCATCGTAATAGACTCCGAAGTCTTCATCCCCAAGAAACAGGCCCGCTAAACCTGTCATCTCTGGCAGAGCGCCGCCTTGGTTTCCTCTTAGATCGAACACTACAAGTTCGGGATTATTGGATACTAAAAACTCTCCGGTTGCCTCAGCGATACCATCGTAAAAATGAGCCATCCAAATGTAAGCGACGCGCTTGCCGTCGATGTTCAGCAGGGAGAAATCAACGCCTTGCGTGTGGATGCCATTTTCACTGGAGGTGAAATCCGCCAGTGTGTCCAACTGTAACGGGACAGGAATATCAAGGAAGGTAATGTTTCCCCCGTTATTGCGCAGAACATGGAGCGTGACTATTTCACCGCGCATTCCTGTGACAAGCTCTTGGAGCTTTGCATTGTCGCTGTCTCCCAGAACTGAAAAGTCCCCGGCTCTCGTCACACCAACTATACAGTCCAGCGGCCTTAAACCTGCATCAAGGGTGGATGTGTTGGTAATCCCCATGACGGAGTAACACGCAGGTTTTTGAGCCAACGTCGCGCCAATGTGCGGAACGGGAGGAAGCGTCGTTTGTTCATACTCTTTTTCAGAAACATAGCGAACACCTGTCACTGAATGAGGAAGCAGGGCACCAATAAACAGCCCGATGTTGGAAAAGTCGACGCGGTCAGTTTTCGACTGAAGGTAGTCCAATTGCCCTTCAATAATGCGCAGCGCCTCTGCCGGGTTGTCAGTAAACCCGTTGATAGCGACCAGCTTATAGGTCAGGAATGCTGCTCTTCTGTCGTCTATCAGATCGCCATCGTCTGCCGAGATAAAATTCAGCGCATTGTCTGGTGCATTTTTTAAAACCTCAGCCCCGTTTTCGGCCAGCCAGTTTTTCATCTCGCTAATGGCGAGGTTTTCCTTTTCCCGATAGTCGGTGTAAAAGTCCTGAGCCTCTTTGGTGGAAAGGTTTAGAGGGTAAACGAACAGATCGCGATAGCGATCCTCAAACGCCTTTTTCTCTTCATCCGTTAACACCACACCGATGGGGTCCAGATTGAAGAGAAGCCGAGAAAAAGCCTGCCCAACACTTTCGCGGTTGTTCGCCAGGGGAGTGAGCGTATCGAGTGATGACTTGTAATAGCGTCGGATAAACCGATTAACCATAGCATTCAGCGCATCGTTATAGCCTTGTTCTGCACTGGCAGGCGTGGAGGGAGCATATGCTTTGGGGGAATTCTCTTTCGGGGCTTTAGCGCCTCCCGTTGACTGACAGCCAACAAGTAAAGAGACGCAAACTAAGCCAAACACCCAAAACGGTTTGCACACGGTTTTTCCAAACAGCACTTTCATCGGCATCATCCCTGTTATTACCACTTTGTGAAAGCTAGCTTATCTTTGAGCGCGTTGCCGTGATCTGTGTTTTTGCGCACTGCTAATTCGTTGGTTTGTATCAGTTTGGAGGCGGGGCTAAAAATTCCTAGCTGGTGGGGGGAGTGGTGAGGTTAATCTGCTTTTAGATTCCATAACGCCTGAGCGCGCTCATTCACGGCTTCCAATCCTTTCCCGCTGAGTTCCCCAAACACCGCGCCGGACTTTATCCAGGTTGAAATCAGCATGAAGATAGATGGCTCCGGTAACCGCTCTTTTCCTTTGAGGGCGCACTCCCAAACTACCAAGACCCTTTTTCCGTCTTTCAGAAGGGCAGACATGTTCCTTTTGTCTCTGGCGGCATTGCCAGTGAGCTTATCGTTCCAGAACTGTTTTCGGGTATTAGGGATGTGGGATAAGTGGCAAAGGTGAAGATGCCAGAAGCAACCGTTGATAAATATTGCTGTGTTGTACTTAGGCAGCCAGATATCGGGCTTTCCGGGAAGACCTTTGTGAGCGATACGATAGCGAAAGCCTCTGGAATGCAGCCCTTGGCGGATCAGCAATTCCGGTTTTGTGTCTCTGGCTTTAATCGCCCGCATGTTCCGTTTACGGGCCTCGGATAGTTCTTCCATAACCCTGCATTTTGGTGTGAGGCGTAGTGATACCTTACACAGAAATACAGAAGAGAAGTGTATGAGTTACGCTAACTGGTGTGTGTAATCACAAGGTGCTCATCTACCCACTTTTGAGCCATTGAAAGGGCAAGCTCTGCATCTGCGGTGATTCCTTGTTCCTGAATTTCGGTTCCATTCGAAATACAGAATTCAAAGCCACCTCTGTAAACATCTGGGTTTTCGTCGATGTAGATAGTGAAGCCTTTGTAGACTTCCTCTGTTTCTGCCCTGCAGCTCATAGCTGGATTCCCATTGAATGAAACATTGGGAAATTGTGAATGATACGAGGGAGGTAATCCACGGACTATGAGTCACATATGATCGAACAAAAATTTAGCTTATTGAGGTTACTTAACAGGACAGTATCGGTTAGTGAGGGCCCAATACTTAGGTTAGTTATGGGATACTTATCTTGTTAGATACTCCTACCCCTTCCCCAGTAAATGCCTAGAAAAAAACTTTTTTTGTTCACACCAAAAATATTTAAACCAATGATTAATAAGTAGTTTGTAAATAAATATTGGTTTTTTGTGGTTTGAATGGTGTTTTTTGGTAATTGATCTGATGATCAATAAGGGTATATATTGAGTTTCATACGGACAACTAAGGGGACACATTCATGTATACAGACGATGGCCAGGACATCATTCACACCGCTTCATTCGACGAATGGGGGTTCTGCTCTGCATGCGGAATGGACGAGGCGACCTGCGAATGTCCCGGTCCGGCCGATGTGTTCATGAATAACTCACACGTTGCTTCTTTAGATACTTTTGGCGCGGAGAATGTTGATGACTGATACCTACGAACACCACCTTAGTGATATTGAGCAGATCCTTGCATTGTTTCCGGAAAACCGGTTTACCCACGTTCTTGCCAAAGCACTGCCCAAGAACGCCAATGACAAGAATCAGATCTACTGGTCTTCCGATTTCAACATGCTTGGTCCCCTGTTCGATTTGCAATATGGCGATCGCGGGCTGGTTACCAGCACTAAAAAAGGCGGAAAAAGCCGTGGGAGGAGTATTCCGGAAGCCGTTTTCACAGATTTCTCTTGGCTCACGGAGGACAGCAGGGAAATTCGCGCCCCTAAAGTGAAAATGCTGATTTATGCCCAGTACCCGGAAATGCGCTTAAGTGGATTCAAAACGGAGACCGGCCAGATTCCGGCGTCACTCTCCGTGGAGTTCACCAAAGCCAATCCTGACATCAAGCGCATTATGATCCTTGCCCGCACACACCATGGCGGTGCTGTTGCGATGATCGTTATGCCACAGGGAAATCTGCTGGAAAAAGTGCTGGCCAGTCCCGGATTTGAAGGCTCGGGTGTTATCAAACTGCTGCGGGAAACCTATGTTCACGAGAGTGACCTGCGGGAGAAACTGGCAGGCGCTGTCGAACGCTGGATGCCGGGTGTAAGAAGGACAACTGATAACCAGAGCATTGCATTCAATGGTACCCAGGTCTGCGGTTACACCCTCGAAGATACGCTTGAGATCATTCCCAATGCCAACAAGGACGGTGACTACATGGGGGTTGAGCTGAAAGCACATACGGCAAAGAAACTGACCCTGATGACCACCGAACCTGATATGGGCATCTATAAAGAAGATTTCGCAAAGTTCATGACCACCTATGGCTATGAGAAGAGCGGTGAGTGGCGATGGACCGGTACTCATAAAGAAGGTATGCGAAGCGCTAAGTCAGGACTGACCCTGAGAGTGATGGGATATGACAGGAAAGAAAACATCTCAAAGCAGCTTAATGGTGAGCAGCTGTACATCGGCATGTTTGACGCTGACGGAAACCTGGCTGCAGGATGGAGCATGGAACGGATCCTTGGCGGATGGGGTGCTAAGCACAATGAAGCCGTGTATGTCCCGGCAACACGCAAAAACACAGAAAATCCAGAGCTGAAGGCAACCGGACACAAGTATGAAGTTTTTTTCAGCAAGGATGTGGTCTGGTGTCGTGGCACCAACCCGAAAAAGTTCCTCGATGCGATTCTGGATCATGTCATTATTATTGACCCAGCGCCGAAGTTCGACCCAGCCAACCCGAAGAATAACAAACGCCGTACCCAGTGGCGGGTGAATGATATTCACAAGGCTATTCCACATCTCTACGAACATCAGGAAAATATCAACCTGCAGGAGTGACTGAAAAGGTGGGTTCATATAAAGACCCAGTAACGGACAGCCGGCGAAAGAATATGCAGGCTATAAAAGGGCGGGATACCCGCCCTGAGCTGAAAGTCCGAAAAAGGGCTTTTCCAACGTGGGTTCCGATACCGGCTGTCTGATGAAATGACACTCCAGCTGGCCGAAACCTGGATCCGGAGCGGAGTGAAAGCAGGAGTGATTAATCATCAGGGACTGGTCTGTTTTCACGAAACTGAAAATGACAGAATGACCGGAATCATAAATACTGTATAAACAGACATAGAAAATCACAAAAGGGAATTTTGTGTGATAGACTCTCACACAAATAAACCTTTGAGGAAAGTCTGTGCAGAACAAAGAATACATCATCGAGGGCGACCGCCTTGATGAGGAACGCATTCTAAAGCAAAAAGAAGAAACGAATAAACTTCTTAAGCTGCTTGTTGAAATTTATGACCAGAAAAACCTGGCCCTGAGACTCAGTCCTCTCGATATCACACCGGTTGTTACCCGAGAAAAACTCAACCAGTGGAAAAAGAACCCTGCACAGAGCGATCTGAGATTCAGTGATCGCACTATCGAGCTTATCCGCAACGAACTGCTACCAGCCAAACCGGAACACTGGGACAACCCGGATTTTACCTTTATTGATCTTTTTGCCGGCATTGGCGGGATCCGTAAAGGCTTTGAGGAAATCGGCGGAAAATGTGTCTTTACCAGCGAGTATGAGCGCCAGGCACGCCGTACTTATCTGGCCAATCACTATGTTGATGATCATGAGCTGCCATATTTCCTCGATGAGGAGATTGACCTTTACCCTTACCCCCGTGAAAACCCGGAAGACACAAAGGTTAAGAATACTTCATTGATGGATATCACCCGGGTAACACTGAGCGGTGATCACTCCCTGAGTGATGAACAGAAAAAAGCGCACATTCTTCAGCACATTCCAAAGCACGATGTTCTGCTTGCCGGTTTTCCCTGCCAGCCGTTCTCGCTCGCTGGTGTTTCAAAGAAAAATTCCCTTGGCAGAGCACACGGATTCGAATGCGACACCCAGGGAACCCTGTTCTTTGATGTAGAGAAAATTATTGAAGCCTGTGAACCAAAGTTCTTCGTACTTGAGAACGTCAAGAACCTTAAAAGCCATGATAAGGGCAACACCTTTGCCACCATCATCCGAACCCTGGATCGGCTAGGCTATCACGTTGCTGACATTACCGGTGCAAGCGGGGAGGTGGGAGACATTGAGAAAGACATCCCTTACGTCCGTAATCGCAAAGCCAGCGAGCCGACCATTATTGACGGTAAGCACTTTACACCGCAGCACCGTGAGCGAATCGTGCTGGTCGGGATCCGTAAAGACCTGCTTGGGACCATGCCAGAACTGGGGCAGTTCTCTCTCAGAAATGTGAGTGAGCACTATCCGCCACAGCGTTACAGTGTCTCGGATATCCTGTGCGAACTGAGCGAGGAAGATGAGAAAAAATACACGCTGACGCATAACCTCTGGAACTACCTGTACCACTATGCACTGAAACACCAGACCAAAGGCAACGGCTTCGGTTTCGGGCTGGTCAATCCGGACGATGAAAACGCGGTGACACGCACCCTTTCGGCACGTTATTACAAAGACGGTTCAGAGATCCTGATTAACCAGCACAACCTGCCGCAGGAATACCTGGATAACAACCGAGAGCATGCGATCCGGAAAAACCAGGACCGTGAGGCCGAAGCTGTTTTCTATGCAGAGAAAATGAAAGCAGAAAACCCAGAGTGTACTGATAAAGATTACAAAGACTTTATCAAAGAAGGCGAGGCCCGTTACGACCAGCTTCACGGACGCTATGCAGAGGAGTTCGATTCAACCCACCTGACCCCGAGAAGATTGACACCACAGGAATGTGCGAGGTTGATGGGTTTTGAGAAGCCTGAGTTTGACCGCAATGAAAACGACACGGATTTCCGTATAGTCTGCGCAGACAACAATGCTTACAAGCAGTTTGGTAATTCAGTGGTGGTTTCTGTATTCAGGGCCGTCGCTCAGTTGATGGCTCCGCACATCAGAAATGTGCTGGACACAGAGAAAAGCCGGCAGGGTAATGCGGCTTAAATAGCTGCAATGTCATAAAAAGTGGGCGCTCAGGCGCCCACTTTTTTATGTGAGAAAGTAATGAGAAACAGGCATTACTAATATATTCCATTTCCGCCCCAAATCTATCGTAACGCCATGTTAGAAATAGAAATCTTATAAACATTTGAGCAGCATCAATCACTAATGACATGTTAAATATTAAGGTTATCGTTGCACTTCTCAACATCGCTGTAAAATGGCCGGATGCTGCGGGATTACTGCGTTGCAGCTATTCTTTCAGTTCTCCTAATAACGTTTGTACAGCTTAATCGACAATGTAGAGAGTTCTTATGAACGATTTTACCGAAGCAAGACATGAGCTGATCACTTACCTAAGAACACAGCTCATCGGCCCCGTTGGAGGCACAAAAGAAAAACTGAAAGATGCTCCACACAAGCGATATCTGATGGGAACACTTTACCCTGCTGCCGCCTGTATAGATGATTCCAATGATGACAAAGATGATGACTCTTCAACGGAAGCCCTTGCCAATGACTTCAAACCGTCTTCAATGGCAATGTCGTTTGCGATGCAAGCGAACACATCGCTATTCCTGACTGTATCTGCAGGGCGATACCACAAAGGAAACAAGCCAGAATGGCAACGTCATGAACTCCTTCATGAAGAAAAACTGGAACAGCTGACCACAGGAAAAAAGGAATTATTCGATAAACGCGCACGCCTGGATATAAAAGTTAGAACACTCCCCACAGGCAAAGTCGTCACCCTCGCACTTTCAAACAATGAAAGCTCCGGCGAACGACTGGACCCTGAAAAGTGCCTTTATCAGTGCAGTATCCGAGTGAATGTGCTGGAAGGGAACATTCGGGAATACCCAAGCAGTGACAGGTTCAAGCTTGATGATGAACAGCAGGAGCTGAACCTGACATACCGAAAAAGGGTCCCTTGGGCCGTTGGGCATGGCGTTGCCGTAGACTGGTCTTTTGAGGAGGGACCATACCCTGTATCGGTGTTCACAGAGGCAATGCCTACTCTCGAGGTAAAAGATTTCAGTACCGATATCGACCAGAAGAAATATCCGGGCCTTGACCGAGACATACTGAGTATTACTCGAATTGCTGATACTGATTCAGCGACTGACGCCCAGCTGCTTTCCGGCTACCGACAGCTCATCGATGTTTACCGGACATGGATTAACGAGCTGGAAGATGAACAACTTGACAGACGATACCTTGCAGCAAAAGAACGCATCATTCAGAGACTGAAAAATGCTGCCCAGCGAATGGAAAACGGGGTGTCGCTACTGCAAAAATCACCGGTTGCCATGGAAGCGTTCCGGATGGCAAACAAAGCGATGCTGATGCAGATGCTTCACAGCGGAAAAGTATATGCCGGTGAATCCAAATCCAGAGAATTTACCTTTGAGCAGCCAGACTACTTTGCCTCAGAAGTTGTTGAAAACTTCAGATGGCGCCCCTTCCAGCTGGCATTCCAGCTGCTTGTTCTGGAATCCCTCATTCCTGATGAAAACGGGAAATATGCGAAATCACATGACGAAGTAGATCTTCTTTGGTTTCCCACAGGGGGCGGTAAGACCGAGGCTTACCTAGCGGTAGCGGCCTGGGAAATGATATTCCGCCGCCTGACAAATGGAGAGAAAGGGGCCGGAACCGCAGTCATCAAACGTTACACACTCCGTCTGCTGACATCTCAGCAATTTCAGAGGGCAGGCAGTCTTATATGTGCCTTGGATAAAATACGCCGGAGTGACGAAAGACTGGGAAAAAGTCACTTTTCACTGGGGCTCTGGGCCGGTGAAGGAAGCACGCCAAACAACTTCAAGGATGCACACGGTAAGTTTGTCCTTGCCCGTGACGACCATGAGCCGGAG
The DNA here is from genome assembly GCF_000973155.1 of Grimontia sp. AD028. NCBI lineage: Bacteria > Pseudomonadati > Pseudomonadota > Gammaproteobacteria > Vibrionales > Vibrionaceae > Grimontia > Grimontia sp. AD028. Next base: position 63,564 of record NZ_LASY01000036.1, read on the forward strand.
AACCACTTTCAGCTTCAGCACTGCCCGTGGTGCGGCACAGAAATCATGCCCAAGGCCTATACATCTGATGATAACGCCTATGGCATAAGAACAAGCCCTGAAAGCAAGTTTGAATTTTTCTGCCCAAATGAAACGTGCGACTTTCACGATCACCTGCCAATACAGGTTGTCGATGATGCACTTTACCGAAATCCGCCCAGCCTTCTGATTGGAACAATTGATAAATTTGCACGCCTGACATGGAAGGCAGAAGCAGCAGCATTTTTTGGTGACAGAAAGGTACTCCCGCCTAGCCTGATCATCCAGGATGAGTTGCACCTTATCTCAGGTCCATTGGGCACAATTGCCGGCATCTATGAGGCGGGTTTCGACACGATCATGGAAGTACTGGGGCAAAAACCCAAAATCATCGCCGCCACTGCAACCATCCGTGCAGCTAACCAGCAAAGCGTCAGGCTATTTGGCCGTAAGGTAAATGTATTTCCCCCCTCCGGCACAGATCAGGCCGACTCCTTCTTTTCCAAGGAAGAGCATGAAAAACCCGGCCGTATGTATGTGGGGGTAATGCCGTCTGGCCACACCGGCCAGACATCACTGATTCAGACCAGTGCGGCCGCGCTGCTGGCACCTTTTGAGCTGGGCTTTTCCGATGCGCTGCTGGACAGCTACTGGACGCTGCCCATCTATCACAACAGCCGGCGGGAACTGGGCAAAACCATGACTTTGGGAAGGGATGATATTCCGGAACGTATCAAGGTCATATCAGGAGACAAGCAGGATACCCGGGAAATAAACATCGTCGAAGAGCTGAGTGCCGGCGTAAGAGGTTCAAAAATCCCGGAAGTTCTGGAGAATCTCAGTAAAACCGTCCCTGATGCAGTCGATATCCTGCCGTGCACCAATATGATTTCGGTCGGGGTCGACATTGAGCGACTTGGCATAATGGTCATTGCCGGTCAGCCAAAAGCGACCGCGGAGTATATTCAGGCATCGAGCCGGGTGGGTCGAAGTAAAAAACGCCCACCGGGCATTGTGATCACGCAATACTCACCGACCAAGCCCCGTGACCGTTCTCATTACGAGACATTCAAAAGCTATCATCAGGCGCTCTATCGCTATGTCGAACCGACCAGTATCACGCCATGGGCCAAACCTGCTCTTGAACGTGCATTACACGCTTCTCTCATTGCCGCTGTCCGGGTTACCGGTTATCTGAGAATGAACGAAAGCGCACGCTACCTTGATACCAACCACCCTGAGTTTGTACACATAGCCACAGTATTGAAGAAGCGAATCGTACAGGCGATGGATGGCATACCAAAGAACGAACAACGGACGACATTGCAGCACCTAGATTCAATCATCGATACATGGCAGGAGCGCTGTAACCGCACATCGAAGCCGTTAACACACTATGAGGCAAACAAACAATTTCAGCCTCTGATTCAATCGTTTGAAAGCGCTTCACATGCTGAAGCATGGCGCACGCTGAACTCAATGCGAAATGTTGATACTGAAACACACCTGTATATCCGAGGAGAGAACTGATGGCCGACTCAAAGCATGCTTACCGCAGCTCTCAGCTGATCACCCCCTTTGGCCCCGGTGCCATTATTGAGCTCGGCGATGAATCTTTAGTGCTGGCAGATCCCTCCCACTGGCCCAAAAGGCTGGAAGAGATAAAACTGGATCGTCTGGCGCGGGAAGCCGGGGTGTGGGCATTGAAAAAGCCCCCCGTCATTAAAGATAAAAGAGACGAACCTAGCGGCCACAATGCACTGATGACAGTCCGTTTTCCCAAATGGATGTTCTGCCCACGCTGCAAAAAAATGGAACAATGGAAACCGGATACCGGGAAAAAGAACGCAGAGGGTATCCCTGTTTGCACTAACCATGCTTGCAAACAGAAAGTACTGGCACCCATGCGTTTTGTTGCGGCCTGCCAGCACGGACACCTTCAGGATGTCCCTTGGGTTTACTGGGCACATAAACAAAGTAAGCAGAAGCGTTGCGAACATCCTGAGCTGTACTTTTTATCAAACCCTGAAATGGGTAGTGGGCTCGATGCATTATATGTCGAATGTAAGAACCCCGAGTGCGGCAGTCGGAATTCACTGAAGGAGATAATGAGCCAGCATGCGCTTTCCAGTATTAAGTGTGAAGACAAGCAGCCCTGGGAGAGTAAAAATTTCAGCGACCGAAAGTGCTCCGAGCCCCTGACAGTATTACAGCGCGGCGCAAGTAACCTCTACTACCCGATCATTCGCTCCGCATTAGACATCCCACACAGCGCGAGAAGTGCCGGAAACCCAGTCTATACAAAGATCAAGGAGTCCAATGAGTTCGAACTGCTGATGAAGGCCCTGACCGACGATAAGGAAAGGCTCATCCAAGCTTATGCAGAAGAAATAGCAGATGAATTAAACCTGACCACAGAACAGGTTCTCAATGCCGTCAAAGGCAAAGCGCGCGAAGAGAGGACGTTCAGAATCCCCAAAGATGAGGAACTGAGAGTAGCAGAATGGGAGGTGCTTTCATCCGAAGGGATTGAGAGTAAGGAAACGCCGACTTTCAAGGCAAAGGTCGCCAGGTGGGCTGACTGCCACATATTCGGATTCGACAACGTTTTCCGCCGCGTAGTTCTTCTTGAAAAGCTGCGCGAGGTGCGCGCGTTTTGTGGGTTTGAACGGGTCACCCCAGGCAGTAACCCTGTCAGCCCGAAAACAGCAACCATCTCTCATTCCTGGCTTCCCGCCACTGAAGTTTATGGTGAAGGGATATTCATCGAAATGAACAGCGAGGCGATCAGTGCATGGGTGAGCCGTATGGCGCCAGAACTGAAAAAACGTATTGCCACACTGCAAAAAAACCATGCGAACCTTAGCTCCACCTACCTTCCCGAACCAAGCGTCAAATTCCTGATCCTTCATACACTGGCTCACATACTTATCCGCCAGCTGAGCTTTGAAAGCGGATACTCAAGCGGGTCGCTGAGAGAGCGGATCTACGCAGATGACGGGCAGGCTGGTCTTCTTATCTACACGGCAGACGGCGACTCTGAAGGCAGTCTTGGTGGCTTGGTACAGCAGGGAGAAGCCAACAGACTGTTTCCGGCTCTCCTAGCTGCGCTTGAGGCAGCACATTGGTGCTCAAATGATCCAGTATGTAGCGAAAAACAAGATACCGGGATCATGGGACTGAATCAGGCTGCATGTCATTCCTGTTCCATCATTTCTGAAACAAGCTGCGAGAATAACAACCTGCTCCTGGACAGGAAAATTCTGATCGGTAACGAGGAATACGACGGCTTTTTCACGCATATTGTCACCTGCGCACAGGAGGCATTGATTTAGATGAGAATGCCTAATATTCGCCAGCTCAGCGAGGAACAATTAGACATCTTTGAAGATGCCCCCATTGACGGGAGTATCCTCGTTTCAGGCCCTCCCGGGACAGGGAAAACGGTGATCGCATTTCTGCGTGCTCAGCGTCTCGCAAAGAGAAACATCGATATCACCGTCCTGATGTTCAACCGGGTTTTAAGAAGGTACACCGAAAATATAGCATCTGACATACCCGGAAATGTCCAGTCAAAAACCATGCACAGCTGGCTGCCTAGTTGGTGGTCACTGCACAAAATTGAAAATGATGAGAGCGAAAAGGTATACGTTAAATGTTCATTTAATGAGAAAGAAGCCCTCAAGGCCATCGGTGGTAAGTGGGACAATGACAAACGCATGTGGTTTGTACCCCGGGAGTTATATCTCTCAAACCCTGACACCTACAGTTCCTGGGAAAGAGGAGCATTTGACCCACCGGAAATACAGAAATGGCAATACAACTGGATGAAAATGCTAGATTTATATCTTAGTCAGACACCTGAAAGTATGCATGACTGGGGACATCTGATACTTGATGAGGCGCAGGATTTTGAGCCAGAGCTGTTTACCTTCCTCAATTTAGTTTCAAAGCAGCTGGACAAAGGAGGAATTACCGTCCTTGCCGATGAAAACCAGCGCCTTGAGGAGAACAGGAATTCAAGCTTGGATGAGATAAGAGCCAACCTGAAAATCACAAAGAAACCGGAGCGTGAATTCAGGCTTACCGTCAACTTCCGAAACACTTTTCAGATTGCAAAAGTTGCCAGCCATTTCTATGTAGGCCTTGCAACCGGGATGCCGAACCCTCCGAGCCGGCAAGGCAGCAAGCCAGTCATGGTGTTTACGACTGACTCTGACGCGCAGATTGAATATATCTGTCGTTCACTCAAAAACCGTGCTGCCGTAGAGGTTGGGGTTATTGTCGATAATGACGCTGACCGGGAGCTATTTACACGAGAAATAACAAGACGACTGCCAAGTTATCATGTTCAGACCTACAGCAGCAGGGAGTACCGCAAAAGTGAATCGTTGCAGTTTGACAGGCAGGGGGTTGTGACTGTTATCCATAGGAAAAGCTGTAAGGGTTTGGAGTTTGATTCTGTATTTATCCCACAGTTACAGTCCTTTTCTGTTGACGACAGAGACCTGACGACATTTAAAATGAACCTGTATGTTATGTGCTCAAGGGCGCGTAATGAACTGGTTTTCCTATGTAATGGTGGTACGGATACAAACCATACATTTTTTGAACATTTCCCAGACCACACAAGCGGACTGGTTGAATATAGAGAACAAATATAATGGAAAATAACGCAGAGACACTGTTTTATGTGATGTTATCGAAACGCTATCTTAGCCGTTATGTTCTCACCTATGAGCTTTTGCCTTTAGAGTGCTGCCATTATGTAAACGGCGGCAAAATCTTTGATAGCGCCACAATGAATGCGATGCTTGCACAAAATAAAGTCAGTGATAAAAACGTCATCATTGAGCTTAATGCAAACAGTAATGATACCTTTCAGTCTTATACCAACATAAAGAGCATCGGCTTCACCAGTAAGGAAAGCCTTGAGTCGTTCACCGACATCAGCTTCGAGAATTATGATCTCAGTGCGCTTAACTTGTATGTGGTTGATACAACTCTTGAAAGTGAGCCTGTCACAATAGAAACCGCAGAACCTGTAACTATAGATAAAATCAACTTTTCACAGAAAGCGGCACTCAATGATGCTATTACGGTCGCTATCCATAAGACCCTCATCACTCACCCACAATTTGGCGATGAAATACAGAAATACAAAGGCGATGCCGAGGTGCTGCTGCAACGCATCATTTCACTGTATATCGATGATACTGCCGAGCTGTCGATGGCAGTCGCCTTCTTTAAAGTTTGCAGTCATTTCCACATAGACAATGGCTGGCAACCGGAGGAAGTCATTTCTGAATTTGGAAAAAGACTGGAAAAAAACGCTGATGTAAAAGAAACGGTAGAAGTATGGGTCGATACGGCAAGGAAGCTGATAAAAAATGAAGACATCCATCTCAGCTATAGCGATGACCAGAACATTGTACTGAGAGCCATGACTCTTGTTTTCCTGAACCCAGAGCAGAAAAATATCGACAGTATGAAGTTACACCATGGTGAAGATCTGGGTACAAAGGTCTATGCGTTAGCCGATCTATTTGTAAGCGCAAGAACAGGGTATAGCTATCTCAGCGCAGAGCAACGCAAACAGATAAACAGCAGGGAAAAGCTGCACGACGTAAGTGCAAGTTTATATAACCCTGCATCAGACCTAGAAGATAAAGAGCCTGATACATCGACCGTTGACGTGGAAATGACGGACTCTGATAACACCGGGTATTCACTGGAACAGGAATCATGGCTTACAAACCATACTGAACACTCTTATAAGCTGAATGGCGTGAAACCGATGGCAGGTTTTGACCTGACACTTGAATACAAACCAGACAGCACACTCGCTTGGCGCGTCATAGACGCAAACAGCGAGAAAGGTATGGATAAACTCAAAGGGCAACTGGCCATCAACCTCCTTTCAATCCAGAAAGACTTTCCAGAAGGAGCAAGGATAGAGATAATTAAGGATAAAGGGCTCTATATCATGTTCCCTGTTGATTGGGCAGGTTGTGCTGACTTAAAAGACAAAATTAACTCTGCCCTTGATCTGTTAATCTCTATCAAAATCGCACAGAAATCGAGTCGTCTGGAAAAGTAAACGGAGCTCTCTGTCCAGAATTGCAAACATATTAAAGCATACCCCAACGCGACCACCAAAGTGGTCGCGTTTTTTGCTATATCACCACTGAAATAAGACGCAAGCCACTTTCAGGGAAATAAAATATTTGCCTTTACCCCTCAACCGATGAATAAATTGCGAATAGAAGAATGTCGAATTCGACAAGTCTGCATTAAAGTGCAGCTAGCTATTAGACCGAAAATAGTAGGGGTACTAAACTCGGCTACGTTAATCACTTCAAAGGCAATAATGAAAATTGATTATTAAAGTAAAAAAAAAGCGCCAACCCTTTCGAGTTGGCGCTTTCCCAAACGTTTGGTGGAGCTGGCGGGAGTTGAACCCGCGTCCAAAATCAGTCTAACTAATGGCGCTACATGCTTAGTCTATCTTTAATCTCGTCAGTGTGCTGCGAATAGACACGCTACAAAAAGACATACCGAAATTCTATTTCGCGGTTCAGCTCTTCGGTCAAAGCTTCCCTCGCTATCCTGATTGGGTTTGACTGCCCTGATTCCCCGTCCTACAGGCGGAGGCTAGGGAGGGCAGGCTCTGAGCAGGTTATTAAGCTGCTAGTGCGTAGTTTTCGTCGTTTGCGACTATTTTTTTGCGGCTTTTTACGAGGCCAACCGCCCCTCGGCATGCTCCACGAGCCTTCTTGATCCTGTCGAATCCTGAATCAGCCCCGGAATGTGGACGCAGATACTAGCATAACATGCTGCTGCGTCAACGATTATCTGGTTGAGTGCTTCATGATTCGCGCTTTGTCGCGCTGCCAATCGCGATCTTTGGAAGCATCACGTTTGTCATGAAGTTTTTTACCCTTCGCCAGACCAATCTTAAGTTTAGCCCACGACTGTTTCCAGTACATGGAAAGCGCGATAACCGTGTAACCTTCACGGTTCACTTTACCAATCAAGTTGTCGAGTTCACGACGCTTGAGCAGCAGTTTTCGCACGCGTGTTGGGTCTGCCACTACGTGTGTAGAAGCAACGTTCAGCGGAGTGATGGTCGCGCCAGACATGAATGCTTCACCATTGCGGAAGAACACGTAGCTCTCGCTGATGTTGGCTTTGCCTGCACGGAGTGATTTCACTTCCCAGCCTTGTAGCTCTAGCCCTACCTCAATATCGTCTTCGATGAAGTATTCGTGGCGAGCCTGGCGGTTCTGAGCAATCGTGTTGCTGCCCGCCTTATTCTTTGCGTTTTTCTTTACCATAATGGCGGCATTATACGTAGTGGTTATGGTGGGCGAAACAAGTTTTTATCGGATTTTCAGGCGCCCGGCCCCATAAACCGCCGATGGCGGTGTTTCTGGGTGTCCCTGTTCGTTGCCGTTTGTGCGGTTTGGAGGCACGTTGAAGGAATTTGGGGAAAAATACGGTCTGGTGATATGATGCCGGAATCGACCTGAGAGGAGACGCTATGCCGCGTATTACCCGTTCTGCGTTGGTGCCGTATAGTGCAGAGCAGATGTTTGAACTTGTTAATGATGTTGAAGCTTACCCTTCGTTTTTGCCGGGGTGTGCCGGTTCGCGCGTGCTGGAAGCCAATGACAGTGCGATGACCGCGTCGGTAGATGTGTCGAAAGCCGGTATCCGCAAAACCTTTACCACGCGCAATCTGCTGGTAAACGGTCAGCAAATTAAAATGGAACTGGTTGATGGTCCTTTCCGAAAACTGGTGGGTGGCTGGCATTTTACGTCTTTGGATGCGGATGCTTGCAAAATCGAGCTGAATCTGGATTTTGAGTTCACCAACGGTTTGGTGGAAATGGCGTTCGGAAAAGTCTTTAACGAGTTGGCGATGAACATGGTGAAGGCTTTCACCGACAGGGCGAGAGACATTTATGAGTGACGGTAAGTTGCTGCATATTGAAGTGATGTATGCGTTGCCGGATGAGCAGCGTGTGTTTAAGGCGATTGTGACGCCAGATACGCCGGTGGAAGAAATCATCAGCCACTCAGGTATTTTGGATGCCTACCCTGAAATCGACCTGAAGAAGAACAAAGTCGGTGTGTTCAGTCGTCTGGTGAAACTGGATGCGACGGTGCATGACGGCGACCGCATTGAAATCTACCGCCCGCTGGTGGCTGACCCGAAAGAAATTCGCCGCCGCCGCGCAGAGCGCATGAAAGCGGAAGGGAAATCTGACCCGGTCACAGGTGGCAAGGTGAACCCGCTACGTAAAGGCGAGTGAATCTGCATTTCGCTTTCGTAGAAGAAAGTGAAGAAGAATGCGGATAAGAATATAGATAAGAACAAAGAGAAAAGCGGTGGTCATTGGCCACCGCTTTTTTGTGTATTGACTACGATTGGTATGACTTCAGCAGGTTCCAGGCATCTTGCCAGAACGGTGTTTTACCCGGCGCATAACTTGGGTTAGAGCACCAGCCTGAGTTTGGCCATGGCTTGCATTGGTATAGCTTGCCGTCCTGACCTTTTACAATGTCACCTTCCTGATAAGCCGCGCCCGGTTTGTAGCTTGGGTATTCACCCGGTGGTGGCGGTGTCACTTCTGGATCTGGGTTTGGTTCTGGGTTAGTGCTGCCGCAGCTCTCGTCGTCAGTTTGTTTCCAAACGCCCCATTCGCCGGTGTTGCCCGGCTCTTCGCCTTTCGTCCACCAGGCGGCCAGCCATACCACGCCGTGGTGCGAGACTTTATCGCCACCGACATATACGCGGTTTTTCTCCCAGCTGGCAATACATGTCGCGCTGGCTTCGACCGCAATGGTGCGGGTGGCTGACGCTGTCTGGCCTTCGCTGTCGGCGACTTTGTAGCTCAGCAGGTAATCGCCCGGTGTTTGGGTATCGACATCACCGGAAATGCGGATGCTAGCGGTGATGTCGCCATCTTCTTTATCAAACGCGCTTACGCCTTGCAGTGCATCAAAGCTATCGCCCTGTTGCAGGGTCACGTCTGTCACACCTGACAGGGTCGGCGCTTCGCCAAGCTCTGTGGTGACGATGCCTGCTTTAAGTTCCACCGTCGGCGCGGCAATCGCGATATCGGCAAGCAGTTTATCGTTGCAGTAAAGCTCGGCACGGTAAGGGTTGAGTGCGGTTTCCACATTTACGTGGAAGCGGTTCATCAAGCCTTCTTTAAAGCGTCGGTTGTGCAGGTTGAAGCGTTGGGTACCGCCTTGTTGGGTGAGCACGTCCAACTTGCACGATGATGCAGTAAAGTTATCGGCATACACAGCGCCATGCGCACCATGCAGGGCAGGGTAGATGTAGCTTGGCAGCGTGTTGCTTGGGTCGTAGTAACCCACCAGTGTGGTCACGGCTACGCCCTGTTTTTCAGGAATGCGTGGCACGGTTTTGTCGATGATGTCTTTTTCCACTTCCACCCACTGACCCGCTTCAAAGCGGTAAGCGTATTTGGTGCCGTTCACCAGAAGCTGGGAGCCACCGTTAAAGTGAATGTGGGAGTTGTAGCCTGCTGATGAGCGGAAAACCACCACTTTGCCTTCGAAGCTTTGGTCAGTCGGCAGGTAGAAATCCCGCGCCCAGTAGCCGTTTCCTGTGTTGATGCGAACGGCGTCCGCGTTCTCGAACAGTTCGTGGAACTTGCGGCTTTCTGCGCCAAACTCGTTCAGGGTGTTGTTGTCGCTGATGGTGACAATGTTAAAGGCGAGATCGTCCTTCACACTGTTGTCCCATGGCTGCATGGTCTGGCTTTCTGCATCCCATTTGCTGAATCCGGTTGGGGAGGCGGGGTCAAAGCTCGCTTTGCCTTCCATGAAGTGTTGGAAGACGTTCAGCTCGTAAGGGGTGTGCAGTGTGTATTCATTGCCTGCCGGGTGCAGCGGCCAGCCACCCGCCATGGTGCCCCAGCCGAAACTGTGTCCGTTGAAAGGTTCTGCGCATTCGCCTTCGTAGCATGAGGAACCATTGGTTCGCGCTTTGCTGAGGTTCGGCAGGAAGCGGTTTTCAAACAGATCCCAGCCCCAGGTTGAGTTGATCTTGGTGGAGCTGTTATGCACCGAGCCTTTGAATCCGCCCAGATAGTGAGCTTCTGCATGGGTGCCTGCGCCGAACTCGTGGCCGACTTCGTGGCTGAATTCATTGCCTGTAGAGCTGACCACTGACGCGACACCAGCATAAGAGCCGAGTAAACCGTGATTGATAATGCCATCGCTGTAGTTGCCCCGCGAGTTGTTCACCGTCACTTGGGCCGCGTGGTAAGGCGCGCTGATGTTCCATTGAGAACCGTTCATCACGTCATAGCTGTTCACGCCGTAGTTGGCGCTGTTGATGCCAGCGGAAATCAATTCGCGGGCAATACGATAGTGGGAGTCACTGCCGTAAGCGTCTGCTTTGCTTGGGTCTACGTCAACCAGCAGGCGGCCATCCGGCAGCATGATCTCTTCAAGATGGATTGGCGCGTATGGATTCACGATAAGTTTGCTGATCTGCACAGACTGGAAGTAGTCGCGGTGCAGTTTCTCATCGGTCATAAAACGGAATTCACCGCGCGGTGGCGTCAGCAGACCCACATCGACAGTGTTAAGAATCAGTGTGGTGTTAGCGCCGACTTTAATGCCTTCGACCACACCTTCCTGAGCGCCATTGCTGAATGTCAGGCTGAAACCCGGCTCAATCACTTCTGCGGGTAAAACCGCCGTGTAAGCATTGTCGCTGTAGGCGAGTTTGCCGTAATCGGCATCAGACTGAGCAAACCATTTACCGCCAACATTGTTGTAGGTAAAGCGGTTACCGGAAGAAAGCGTATCAGAGCCGTGGGTGTAGTGAATGCGTGAATTGTATCCGGCCTGTGAGGAGAAGGTGACAATCTTGCCGTCGAGCTCTGCGCCTTCCGGCAGCATAAAGTCGTAGGCAAAGTTACCGTTGCTGGTGGCGATTTCAAGGGTGTCATGCTCGGTCAGCAGCGCTTTGAAAGCGTCCTTGCCGGATTCATAGGCGATGACATCAATAGCCTGTTGTGACGAGATGCGGTGCGCGTAGGTTTCCGGCACGACAATATCGAGGTCGATATCAATCTGGCCCGCTGGTTTTGGCTGCGCGGAAGGTGGCAGCAGGGTGGTGCGGTGCACTTCTTCGCCCTGGCCGTTTTTCACCACCACGGCGATCTCGCTGTTTTTAAGTGCGTCAGTTGCATGAGGTTCAACGATCACCAGTGCTTTACGCAGTGCGACCAGATGCGGTTGGCGATCACCTTCAATGCCGTGGATGGTTGGCATGATCACGCTCTGCGCCATGCTGACGCTGGCAGCCAGCGAACCTTGGGTATCTGAAGGCAAGGATTTCTGGTTGAAGTAAACCGTTTGAGAGCTAGGTGTGCTGGCGAAGGCTGTTGAGCAGCTAGCCCCAGCAAGCAATGCCGGGATCAGGCAGGCTAACTGTTTCTTGTTCATTGTATTTATTCTTTTTGATGGTTGTGATTTGGGGCGGAATATATAGAGGGAAATACCGGGTGAGTGAGCGAGAAAATCTGATATTTGAAGCAGTCCCTCAATTCAGAATCATGAACTGGCAGTAAATGCACAGTGGTGACATTTTTATGACGTAATTACAGTGGCTTACGAAGTTTTGACGCTGTCTGGAAAGGTCGTCTTTGAGGTGTATTTTCAAGACAAAAAAGCGCACCTTTTATCAGCTGCGCTTTTGGGGTGTGGTGGTCGCCTATAGCTCTTCGGTTACATCCGGCACAAAGCTTTGGCTTTCGAGCGGCACACGCACATAGCCTTCTTTGTTGATCTCCGGCAGATCGATGGTGTCATAGCTGATGGCTTCATACGGAATGCTGGAAAGCAGATGGGAGATGCAGTTCAGGCGCGCACGCTTTTTGTTGTCGGCTTCCACCACCCACCACGGGGATTCTTTGGTGTCTGTGTAGGCGAACATCTTGTCTTTCGCTTCGCTGTATTCTTTCCAGCGGCTTCGGGATTCCAAATCCATCGGGCTGAACTTCCAGCGTTTCATCGGGGTGTTGATGCGCTCACTGAAGCGCTTTTCCTGCACTTCATCGGAAACCGAGAACCAGTATTTCAACAGGATAATGCCGGAGCGTTGCAGCATACGCTCGAACTCGGGGCAGGTACGCATGAACTCGTCGTATTGCTCGTCGGTGCAAAAGCCCATCACGCGCTCGACGCCTGCGCGGTTATACCAGCTTCGGTCAAACAGGACGATTTCGCCCGCAGCAGGAAGATGAGAGACGTAGCGTTGGAAATACCATTGGGTGCGTTCGCGCTCGGTGGGTTTATCCAGTGCGACAATGCGGCAGACGCGCGGGTTGAGCTTTTCGGTAATGCGCTTTATCACGCCGCCTTTACCCGCAGCATCGCGCCCCTCGAAGACAACGACCACTTTCAGGCCTTTGAGTTTGACCCATTCCTGAAGTTTAACAAGTTCCGTCTGTAGCTCAGCGAGTTTGTTCTCATAGGCTTCGCTGCTGAGTTTCCCTTTCTTCTTTTTCGTTGGCTTGTCTTGTTCTTCGCTCGCCATGTGCCACGTCCTTTTCCTCGGGTTGTGCTGCCACCCTAAAAAAGAAAGGAGGATGATTTCAATCCCCCTTTCGGAAAAGTGCGAGCTTAGCGAGTTAGCGCTGCGAGTGTGGCTTTGATTGTCTCAGGATTGGTGACTGTGATGGCAAAATCGTCACCGTTGCCCATGGTGGCGTTTTCATTCTTAAACGCCATATGAGATTGGCGGGTGGTTTTACCGGATAGGTGAATTTCGGTAACGCCTGTGGCATCGACAATGCGCTTGGCATTGTCCGGCGAAACGCCTGCACCTGGCATGATTGATAGGCGACCTTGGGTAAAGGTAACCATGTCTTTCAGCATTTCAATGCCGTCTTCCGCACGTTTGGCTAGGCCGGAAGTCAGAATGCGCTCTACCTTGTGCGCCATCAGAAATTCCAGTGCATCAAACGGGGCAGAGCAGTGGTCAATCGCTCGGTGGAAAGTGATGCCCATGCCGGAAGCAGCTTTGATCATGTCGCCAACAATCGTCTCATCGATTTTTCCGTCAGCCTGCAGCGCACCGATCACCACGCCATTAAGGCCTGCCTGTTTCGCGGTGTGAATGTCTTCAAGCATGATTTCCACATCATCTCCTGAATAAAGGAAGTCTCCTTCACGGGGACGAATAATGCCGTAAACCGGAATACCTGCCACACGCGCCGCGGCTTTCATGTAACCCGCGCTGGCTGTCAGGCCACCTGTCGCCAGCGAACTGCATAGCTCAATACGCTTAGCCCCTGCTCGCTCGGCAATAGGAAGGGATTCAATACTATCAATGCACACTTCAACCAAAACAGACATACAACACTCCTTGGAATTTGAGCTTTCATCATCAATGAGTTGCTTTCGGAATAGAAGACGGGAGGATGTAAAAGTTTGGTAAAAGTTGGTTAAGAGCAGGAAGAGCAGGAAGAGCAGGAAGAGCAGGGCCTAGGGTACTAGGTCCTAGGAAGAGCGAGAGCAAGAGCGAGAAAGAGCAGAGATGAGATTTGAGATAAGAGAAAGAACAGGAAGGGCAGAAAAAGCAGGAAAGCGAAGATATAGATTAGAGCAATGCGAGAAAATGCGCTGAAAGTTGGGTGTGTCTGGAAATCAATTTAATGACCGAGAGTTTGCTTTCCTAGGACCTCGTTCCCTAGGATCTAGGACCTATTCAGTCCGCTTTTCCTAGGACCTCGTCCCCTAGGACCCAGGACCTAAATAGTCTCTTTGAAACTCAAGAGTGCGGGCTTAAACAAGAGGTGGTGAGCCCCCAAATCTCTGAGGCTTAAATACAAAAAGGGCCCGGTGGTCCGGGCCTCATTCTATTTTTATAGCTGACTTTGGCTTTACGCTTACGCGTTAGGGGGAAACTGCGCGAGCAGTTAGCCAAATATTACAGGTCGTCAGAGTGCTCAGACAGGAACGCTGCAACACCTTTAGGAGATGCGTCCATACCTGCTTTGCCTTCTTCCCACTGTGCTGGGCAAACTTCACCGTTCTTCTGGTGGAAGTTCAGTGCGTCAACCATGCGCAGCATCTCGTCGATGTTACGGCCCAGTGGCAGGTCGTTAACAACTTGGTGACGTACCAGACCGTCTTCGTCGATCAGGAAAGAACCACGGAAAGCAACGCCAGCTTCTGGGTGCTCTACGTCGTACGCTTTACAGATCTCGTGCTTAACGTCTGCAACCAGTGGGTATTTAACCTGGCCGATACCGCCGTCTTCAACAGCAGTGTTACGCCATGCGTTGTGAGAGAACTGAGAGTCGATAGAAACGCCGATGACTTCAACGCCTTTCTCTTGGAAGTCAGCGAAACGCTTGTCAAAAGCGATCAGCTCAGAAGGACATACGAAAGTGAAGTCCAGTGGGTAGAAGAACAGAACCGTTTTCTTACCTTTGGTGAATTCTTTCAGGTTGAAGTTTTCTACGATTTCACCATTGCCCAGTACTGCTGCTGCAGTGAAGTCTGGGGCTTGACGGCCTACTAGTACCATTTCTCAGCTCCTAAAATGTCTAATTTTCAGGCATGAATGCCTTGATTCATCTATGAACGGGACAAACTATAATGGAACTGCTAGATTGAAAAAAGTGAATTAAATAGATTAACCTAATCGGAAAAATCGATGACTAAATTCCCTTCTCTCAAACAACTCCATTACTTGGTCACACTGTACGAGACGCGCCATTTCGGTGAGGCGGCCAAACAGTGTTTCGTCAGCCAGTCTACACTAAGTTCCGGCATTCAAAACCTTGAAGACCTGATTGGATCTCAGCTTATTGAGCGCGATAACAAAACACTGGTATTTTCGGCTATCGGTGAAGATGTGGTGTCTCGAAGTCGGGAAATCTTGGCACGTAGTCAAGATTTAATGGAGCTGACACAAGTCAGTGAAAGCCCGATGCAGGGCAAGCTGCGTGTAGGCTGCATTCCCACTATCGCTCCTTTTCTTCTCTGTGATTTGGTGCAGGCAGTGAACCAGCGCTTTCCCGAGCTTGATTTACTGCTGCGAGAAGACACCACCGCAAATCTGCTCATGGCGCTGAAAAGCGGTGAAATGGATGTGCTGATTCTGGCGCTACCTGTCGAAATCGGCGGCATGCAAAGCCGAATCGTGGGGAAAGACTCGTTTAAGATGGTGCTAAACAGTGCTCAGGCACAAGGGATCCCTGTTCCTATCCACTATTCTGATCTGCCGGATGAGTCGGTATTTCTGCTGGAGCGTGAACATTGCCTGACAGACCACGCCGTGTCGGCCTGTCAGCTCACAAGCACAGAGAAAATTAACCCATTTACCGCAACCAGCCTTCATACCTTGGTGCAAATGGTCGCGAATGGGTTGGGGACGACTTTCATTCCTCAAATGGCCATCAATCATGGGCTCATCGAAAATCTCGATTTGGTGGTGATGGAACCACCTGGACGCGAGGCTTACCGCGAGATCGGTTTGGTTTGGCGTCCTACTTCGAGCCGCAAACCGACCTTTGAAGCACTCGCGGATCTGGTTGAAACTCTCCTTTAAGTACCATTGTGGTACTCAAATCCGGGGAACTTTCATCGTCAACATACGCATCACGACACCTAAAACGATGAAATTTCCTCTGGTTTTTCAAGATTCTTTAGCTCTCATTAGGTTTTAGAATAACTTTGGTGATTTATTCTAAATATCGATCTCCAGCTCGAATTATATCCTTTTTACACTTTGGTAACTCCCCTGCGCTTCTGAAATTAAATTCTGTCGGTATCCCTACATATTTTTCGCCAATTATTAAGCACTTAAGTTGCATGTTTGTTAGCGGCTGCCAAATGCTTGTATTGTTAAGCTTTTGTTATGAAAAGATTTTCTGCAGAAATTGACATTCGCTGCTACGTTTAAAACATGCGAATTCGATATTCAACAAGTTGACTCGAAAAGTAATTTAATTTCGTAAGTGCTTACAAAAATCGCACTAAGGGATGAGAAAGTCACAAACGGAAGAACAATCTGAGATTCGTTTTAATTCAGTGTTTTGAGTTAAAACTCTATATTTTGTAAATCGTTGATATTAAATGATTTAAATGATTTAAGACTTAAGTCTAACGCCTTTGGTAGTGTTGACGGGTGAAAATAAATACGCCAGTTTAGAAGGGTGTTTCGGCGATAAGAAAGCAATCGAAGCAGTAAAGGAATAATTGGTATTGTTGTGATTTAGTTACAAATGGAAATGGAGGGCATTTTATGGATTCACAAGCACAACAAGCTTTAAAGGAATTGTCGTTTGTTCCGCCGATCACTGAGATGGAATCTGATGTACTGACTGATGAAGCGCTCTCTTTCATCCTAAAACTTGCCACCCGCTTTGCGCACCGTGTACCAGAACTGCTGGAAGCCCGAGAAGCACGTCAGGCGCAATTCGATGCGGGTGCCACGCCTGACTTTCTGGCTGACACGGCAGAGATTCGAAACGGTGACTGGCGTATTCGTGGTATTCCTGAAGACCTGCAGGATCGCCGCCTGGAAATAACCGGCCCACCAGAACGGAAAATGGTGATTAATGCCCTGAATGCAAACGTAAAAGTGTTCATGGCGGACTTCGAAGATTCATTCTCGCCGGTATGGGGGCCTGTGCTGCAAGGCCAGCGTAACCTGACCGACGCGATTAACCGCACCATTTCTTACAACAACCCAGCGACAGGCAAACACTACGCCCTCGGCGATGACCCATCGGTTTTGATTTGCCGTGTTCGTGGTCTGCACTTGAAAGAAAAGCACGTGCTGCTGGATGGTACGCCGATTCCAGGTGCGCTGTTGGACTTTGGTTTGTATTTTTTCCGCAACCATAAAACCTTGTTGGAAAACGGCTCTGGTCCGTATTTCTACCTGCCAAAACTGCAGGCACATCAAGAAGCTGCATGGTGGAACGACGTGTTCTGCTTTGCGGAAGATGAGTTCAATCTGCCTCGCGGAACCATCAAGGCAACCGTGCTTATCGAAACGCTGCCAGCTGTGTTCGAGATGGATGAAATCCTGCACGCGCTGAAAGACCACATTGTGGCGCTGAACTGCGGCCGTTGGGATTACATCTTCAGCTATATCAAAACATTCCGTAACCACTCGGACCGCGTTTTGCCGGATCGTCAGGTGGTGACGATGGAAAAACCTTTCCTGAACGCGTATTCGCGTCTTCTGGTGAAAACCTGTCACCGCCGTGGCGCGATGGCAATGGGCGGCATGGCGGCGTTTATCCCGTCAAAAGACCCGGAGAAGAACGCCTGGGTTCTGGACAAAATCAATGCAGACAAATCGCTGGAAGCCAATAACGGTCACGACGGTACTTGGGTGGCTCACCCTGGTCTGGCAGACACAGCGAAAGCGGTTTTCGATGCAGCGCTCGGTGAGCGTAAAAACCAACTCGATGTCATGCGTGAGCAAGACGCACCTATCACAGCTAAAGAGCTCACAGAGCCGTGTGAAGGTGACCGCACCGAGGAAGGCATGCGACACAACATTCGCGTGGCGGTGCAATACATCGAAGCTTGGATTTCGGGGAATGGATGTGTGCCTATCTATGGCCTGATGGAAGATGCGGCGACGGCGGAAATCTCCCGCGCTTCAATCTGGCAATGGATTAAACATGAAAAATCGCTCAGCAACGGCAAGACCGTCACCGCAGATTTCTTCCGAGCCTGTCTGGCCGAAGAGATGGATGTGCTGAAGCAGGAACTAGGGGAAACCGTATTCAACGGTGGGAAATACCAGCAGGCGGCCAGTTTGATGGAGCAACTGACCACCAGTGATGAGCTGGCAGATTTCCTGACGTTATCTGGATACGAATTGCTGGACTAATTACCGATTTATCAAACATTGAGAGAGGGAAGCACAATGACTCTGACAAGACAGCAGCAAATTGACGCACTGAAAAAAGACTGGGCAGAAAATCCACGCTGGAAAAACGTGAAGCGTACTTACACAGCAGAAGAAGTGGTTGAGTTACGTGGTTCATTCGTTCCAGCGCAGACCATTGCCCAGCGTGGTGCAGACAAGCTTTGGGATTTGGTTAACGGTAG
Organism: Grimontia sp. AD028; assembly: GCF_000973155.1. Lineage (NCBI taxonomy): Bacteria > Pseudomonadati > Pseudomonadota > Gammaproteobacteria > Vibrionales > Vibrionaceae > Grimontia > Grimontia sp. AD028. The sequence continues at coordinate 81,720 of NZ_LASY01000036.1, forward strand.
CGCGAAGAAAGGCTATGTGAACTGTCTTGGCGCGCTGACCGGTGGTCAGGCTGTCCAGCAAGCAAAAGCGGGTATCGAAGCGATTTATTTGTCAGGTTGGCAGGTAGCCGCGGATAACAATACCGCATCTTCTATGTACCCTGACCAGTCACTGTACCCAGTAGATTCTGTACCAGCAGTGGTTAAGCGCATTAACAACTCTTTCCGTCGTGCTGACCAAATCCAGTGGTCTAAAGGTGGCACACCGGAAGAAGGTACCGATTACTTCCTGCCAATCGTTGCTGATGCAGAAGCAGGCTTCGGTGGTGTTCTGAACGCTTACGAGTTGATGCGTTCGATGATTGAAGCAGGTGCGGCAGGTGTTCACTTTGAAGACCAGCTGGCATCGGTTAAGAAATGTGGTCACATGGGTGGTAAGGTGCTGGTTCCTACCCAAGAAGCCGTTCAAAAACTGGTTGCAGCACGTCTTGCTGCCGACGTTGCAGGCACCACCACCCTTGTGATTGCGCGTACTGATGCGAACGCAGCAGACCTGCTGACATCTGATTGTGACCCTTACGATAAAGACTTCATCGAAGGCGAGCGTACTTCTGAAGGTTTCTACAAGGTTCGTGCGGGCATCGACCAAGCGATTTCTCGTGGTCTGGCTTACGCACCTTACGCTGACCTTATCTGGTGTGAAACCGCTACGCCGGATCTGGAAGAAGCGCGTCAGTTCGCTGAAGCTATCCATGCTCAGTACCCAGATCAACTGTTGGCCTACAACTGTTCGCCATCGTTCAACTGGGAGAAAAACCTGGACGCGCCAACCATCGCGAAGTTCCAGCAAGCACTGTCAGACATGGGCTACAAGTACCAGTTCATCACTCTCGCGGGTATCCACAACATGTGGTACAACATGTTCGATCTGGCGCACGCTTATGCGCAAGGTGAAGGCATGCGTCACTACGTGGAGAAAGTACAGCGTCCTGAGTTTGAGGCTGCTGAGCGTGGCTACACCTTCGTTGCTCACCAGCAGGAAGTGGGTACGGGTTACTTCGATAAGATGACTAACACTATCCAGGGCGGCAACTCTTCTGTGACAGCTCTGACGGGCTCGACGGAAGAAGACCAGTTCTAAAGCGCTATCCCAATCGGGCTGATAATCCAGCCATACCTATTGGCCCGATTGTTCTATATACCCAAACAACCTGAAGATGCTGGATTCAGCGAGTTTGACTGGTGTTGTGATCGCGGCGT
>NZ_LASY01000037.1:0-34349 GCF_000973155.1 Grimontia sp. AD028
AGCGCTTGTGGGGAATTTCTGCTGCGTTATCAGCTTCTCATGTAGGCCAGCTACACATCGAAGCCTCCGCCTTGCATAAAATCCCCACAAACTGCTGCAAAAATCATCACCAAAGGTCAACAGCCCCTAGAGAAAGCGGGGCGCTAAAAGGTGTTTATTTTGATGCGCGGATTTTCTCCAGCTCCGCGTTAATGGTCGCGTGAACGCCTTCGCTCCAGGTAGGGAACTGGTTGTAAACTTCCGCGGTCAGCTTGTTGAACGCAGCCGTGTCAACATCGTTGAAAGTCACGCCTTGTTCTTTCAGCTTCTGAGTGTACTCTTCGTCAAGCTTAATCAGTTGCTCGGTATTAGATTCCGCACCCGCAACGATTTCTTCCATCACGATGTTTTGCTGTTCTTCAGAAAGCTTATCCCAAACGCTTGGTGAGATATAAAGACCAACGGTGCCCAGGAAGTGGCCTGTCTTAGACATGTTTTTAGCAACTTCATAGATTTTTGTTGAGTACATAGTCAGGATTGAACCTTCCAAACCATCTACAACACCTTGCTGAACACCGGCATAAGTTTCTGGGAATGGAAGAGCTGCAGGTGCTGCACCCATTGATTGCAGTGTGCTGATAAACAGTTGGCTACCAGGAACACGGATGCGCATGCCTTTCATGTCTTCTGGCGTCTTGATCTCTTTATTGGTGATCATATGACGGAAGCCAAAGATGTAATCGGCATTCAGTACCTTGATACCTTTCTTCTCAACCTGTGCAGTCAGATCGGCTACGTAATCTGATTTCATCAGCGCCAGATATTCATCGTAATTGTTGTAAAGCATAGGGCCAGCCAGCGCTGCGAAATCTGGCACGTAGTCACCGAGGTAGCTCAGATCTTCCACCGCAATCCAGTTCGCGCCGTTTACTACCTGCTCAAGGTTGTCTTTGTAAACAGGAAGCTGACCGCCAGGGAAGACTTTGATATTGACGCTGCCGTCTGTACGTTCACGAATCTTGTCCGCGACTTTAATCAGTTCTTGTGTCAGCAGCTCATTTTGCTGAAACACAAGGCTCATGTTGATGTTCACTTTATCTGCAGCTAGGGCATTCGAGGCCATGCCGAAGATCGCTGATAGGGAAAGTACAGTTCCAAGGAGTAATTTTTTCATTCTGTTGCCTTTAGTTCTTAGTGAGGTCCATTTTTTACCAAGTGCACTTTGGCTTTATGTAATAGCGTTTCTGTAATTATTGTGAGGTCGCTCGAATAACGATACGGTATTACGAGAATGTTTCAAATGAACATCTTTATGTTCGTTCGAATGTTGTGATCATGTTAACAGCTCGCTTTTTACTAGCTTGAGTCTGTAGGTATACGCTGTGCATTCTTGGTTTTGTGGCGTGTGAGTACTAATAATTTCAAATGAACATTTTATGGAAGGAAAAATGATAATTGGTCATCGAGGTGTGGCAGCCATCGCACCCGAAAATACCTTAGCTGGGATCAATGCGGCAGCGGACAGTGGCCTGAATTGGGTAGAATTGGACACCCAGCTTACCGCTGACGATGTGCCGGTATTGTTTCACGACGAAACGGTCGACAGATGTACAGACGGAAAAGGTCGATTGGATAGCTTCTCGCTTGAGCAACTGACGTTGTTAGATGCGGGCGCATGGTTCAACGAACAGTTCCGTGATGAATGCATTCCAACATTACACCAGACGCTTACACTCTGTGGAAAAAGGGGGATGGGCGTCAATCTCGAGATAAAGTGTTACGAAGAGACAGATGTAGCCTTGTTGGTTGAAAAGGTCGCAGAGGTAGTGAAGGAAACCCAGTTCCCTTTAGATCAGCTTTTACTATCAAGCTTTTCTTTGGCGGCTATAAAGTGTTGTGCCGAGATGCTGCCAGACTATCGGGTGGGACTTATCACAGACCAAAGTTCACCAGACTTTCTTTGTGACATTGAGGACTTAGAGCTATTCAGCATTCATTGTGACCAACGTACTCTGACGGGCGAATTGGCAGAGGCCATTACTCAAAAGGGCTACCAGCTAAATATATGGACCTTAAATGATGCTGGAAGGGTGCAAGACTTTCTCAATAAAGGGGTCACCCACATCATTACGGATGACCCAGAGATATTTACGCCATAAATGGACTTTTAATGATAGTGGGGACGACTTTATGACACCTAGACAAAGACAAATCCTCGATTATCTAAAAGCCAATGGGAATGTGCAGATTGAAGAACTGGCAGACATGTTCTCAATCACCACCCAAACCATTCGGCGCGATGTGAACTGCCTTTCTGAGCAGGGATTGGCGCGCCGGGTTCATGGTGGCGTTAGCCTTCCTGCTATTTTGACGAACACGACCTACCAGTTTCGTTTTCAGCTTGAGTCCGAGATAAAACAAAGACTGGCGAAGAAGCTAGCAAGCCATATTCCTGAAGGCTCTACTGTGTTTTTGGGAATAGGCACGTCTATGGCTTACATTGCGCAATGTTTGGCGCAGTACGAGAAACTGCGTATTGTGACAAACAACCTTGAGGTCGAGAAGGTGCTTCAGGGAAACCCCAATGTGGATGTTTTCTTAGCAGGTGGGTTAGTGAGAAGCCAGCATCAAGATGTGGTTGGGCAAAGTGTTTTGAGGTTCTTTGAAGATTTCGAAGCTGACATCGGCATTGTTGGTTGCGGGTCGGTCACCGGAAGTCATTTTGCTATGGAGCATGAGCCCATCGAGGCAGAAATATCTAAAGCCATTATTGCGAATTCTCGGGAAACTTGGCTATTGGCAGATGCCAGTAAATGGGGCAGGTTTGCGTCATCTAAGGTAGCAAGGTTGTCTGATTTCACTAAGGTATATACCAACCAAGATTCGCTGCCTTCAGATATTGCTGTGTGTGATGTGAAATAGCACCCTGCGAGGCAGATATTCAGGTGGTTTGACTGTAAGAGGAAAAAGAAGGCCGCGACCGAGTCAGAGGTTCGCGGCTTTTTTTGCTACAAAAGAAACTTGGTAATCGAATTCCAGTGAGACATCTTCACTGGGGGTCGAGCGGCACGTCAGGATCTCACCGGCGGCGAGGTATGCCATCGCGTCTTCCTGAGCAACATTGCCTTTATCTAACTTGCAGCGACAGGCTCCACAAACACCATTCCTGCATTGGAATTCGGGCTGCAGACCTGCTTGCTCGAGTTGCTCAAGCAGAGGCTGGTGGGTGTTGCCCACCAGCGTTTGTCCGTTCACTGTAATAGCGATTCGGCTCATAGTTCGAAATCACCCAGATCGTCGATATCAACGTCGTTGTCGATTTGGCCAACCAGGTAAGAACTGATTTCTGCTTCCTGTGGAGCAACCTGAACGTTGTCAGAAGACAACCAAGCATTGATCCAAGGAATAGGGTTCTGGCTCGCGCCTTGGTAAGCAGGTTTAAGGCCAACAGCTGCCATACGCAGATTCGTAATGTATTCCACGTACTGGCACAGAATGTCTTTGTTCAGGCCAATCATTGAGCCGTCTTTGAACAGGTATTCTGCCCACTCTTTTTCTTGCTCAGCCGCATCTTTGAACAGGTCAAAACAAGTTTGCTCACATTCTTTAGCAATCTCGGCCATTTCTGGATCGTCGTCACCGGAACGCAGAATATTCAGCATATGCTGGGTACTGGTCAGGTGGAGTGCTTCATCACGGGCAATCAGCTTAATGATCTTGGCGTTACCTTCCATCAGCTCACGCTCTGCGAAAGCAAACGAACACGCAAAGCTTACGTAGAAACGAATCGCTTCGAGCGCGTTGACAGACATCAGACAAACATACAGCTTTTTCTTCAGCTCGCGCAGAGACACAACAACGGTTTCACCGTTGACCGTGTGTTCACCCTCGCCTAAACGGTGGTAATCGCTGGTGGCTTGGATCAGGTCATCATAGTAACCAGCGATGTCATTCGCGCGTTTGATGATGTGCTCGTTTACCACGATGTCATCAAACACGAGTGCCGGATTGGTCACGATGTTACGGATGATGTGGGTGTAAGAGCGCGAGTGAATGGTCTCTGAGAAAGACCAGGTCTCAATCCAGGTTTCCAGTTCTGGAATAGAAACAAGAGGCAGCAGTGCCACATTCGGGCTGCGGCCTTGGATTGAATCCAGCAGCGTTTGGTATTTCAGGTTGCTGATGAAGATGTGTTTTTCATGCTCTGGCAGCTTGTTGTAGTCGATGCGGTCGCTGGAGACATCGACTTCTTCGGGGCGCCAGAAGAAGGAAAGCTGTTTCTCAATCAGCTTCTCGAAAATTTCATATTTTTGCTGGTCGTAGCGAGCAACGTTAACCGGCTGACCAAAGAACATTGGTTCTTTGAGTGCGTTATTGTTTTCTTTAGAAAAAGTGCTGTAAGCCATTGCCGTAAATTTACCAATCAGGTTGAAACTTCAAAGAGGGAGCTAATGCTCCCTCCAAATTCTTTACTTAGATTTTGCAAGCGCCGCCTGCGCAATCATCATCTTGTGCTGCGAGATCTTTCTGCGCATCGTCTGCACCGTCACGGGTGTTGTGATAGTACAGGGTTTTTACACCCAGCTTATAGGCAGAAAGCAGATCTTTGAGAAGCAGCTTCATTGGTACCTTGCCACCAGCCTGTTTGCTTGGGTCGTAGTTGGTGTTGGCAGAGATTGCCTGGTCTACGAACTTCTGCATCAGACCAACCAGTTGCAGGTAACCGTCGTTTGATTCGATGTTCCAAAGCAGCTCGTAGTTGTCTTTGTACTTGTCGTACTCAGGAACCACTTGCTTGAGGATGCCATCTTTAGACGCTTTCACTGATACATAACCGCGTGGTGGTTCGATCCCGTTGGTGGCGTTAGAGATTTGCGAAGACGTCTCTGAAGGCATCAGCGCTGACAGCGTTGAGTTGCGCAGACCGTGTTCCATGATCTCTGAGCGAAGCGCATCCCAGTCATAGTGCAATGGCTCATCGCAGATTGCATCTAGGTCGCGCTTGTAAGTATCGATTGGCAACAAGCCTTTCGCGTAGTTGGTTTCGTTAAACGAAGGACATGCGCCTTGCTCTTTCGCCAGACCAACAGACGCTTTCAACAGGTAGTACTGAATCGCTTCGAACGTACGGTGAGTCAGGCCATTTGCACTGCCGTCTGAGTAACGCACGCCGTTTTTCGCCAGATAGTAAGCAAAGTTGATCACGCCTACACCCAGTGTACGACGGTTCATGGTCGCTTTACGCGCTGCTGGCAACGGGTAATCCTGATAATCCAGTAGTGAGTCCAGAGCACGGATAGTCAGGTCAGCCAGTTCTTCCAGCTCGTCCAGTTCTTTAATCGCACCCAAGTTGAATGCAGACAGCGTACACAGTGCAATCTCGCCCTGATCGTCTTCAACGTTGGTCAGTGGTTTGGTTGGCAGCGCGATTTCCAGACACAGATTAGACTGACGGATCGGCGCAACCTGAGGGTCAAACGGGCTGTGGGTATTACAGTGATCCACGTTCTGAATGTAGATACGACCTGTTGAGGCACGCTCTTGCATCATCAGCGAGAACAACTCTACCGCTTTGCGGGTTTCACGCTTGATGGATGGGTCGTTCTCATACTGAACGTACAGGCGCTCAAATTCTTCTTGGTCCGCAAAGAACGCGTCGTAAAGTCCCGGTACATCTGATGGTGAGAACAGAGAAATGCTCTCGCCCTTGATCAGGCGGGTGTACATCAGTTTGTTGATTTGAACACCGTAGTCCATATGGCGAACACGGTTCTCTTCAACACCACGGTTATTCTTCAGAACCAGCAGGCTTTCTACTTCACGGTGCCACATTGGGTAGAACAGGGTCGCTGCACCACCACGCACACCACCTTGTGAACAACACTTCACCGCTGTCTGGAAGTATTTGTAGAAAGGAATACAACCAGTGTGGAAAGCCTCGCCGCCGCGGATTGGGCTACCCAGTGCACGGATGCGACCAGCGTTGATGCCGATACCGGCACGCTGACTCACGTAGCGAACAATCGCACTCGCCGTTGCGTTGATAGAATCCAGACTGTCATCACACTCAATCAGTACACATGAGCTGAACTGACGGGTTGGGGTACGCACACCAGACATAATTGGTGTAGGCAGAGAAATCTTGAACAGAGACACTGCATCATAGAAGCGGCGGATGTAGTCCAGGCGGGTCTCTTTCGGGTAGTTGGCAAATAGACATGCTGCAACCATAATGTACAAAAACTGTGCACTTTCGTAGATTTCACCAGTAACACGGTTTTGTACCAAGTATTTACCTTCCAGCTGTTTCACCGCAGCATATGAAAAGTTCATATCGCGCCAGTGATCAATATAGCTATCCAGAATGTTCAATTCTTCGGCAGTGTAGTCTTCAAGCAGGTGCTTATCATACTTGCCCATATCAACCATTTTGCTGACATGATTAAGAAGTGTTGGTGGCTCGAATTGGCCGTAAGCCTTCTTGCGCAAGTGGAAAACCGCTAAACGGGCAGCCAGATACTGGTAGTCTGGGGTCTCTTCAGAGATCAGATCGGCAGCCGCTTTGATGATGGTTTCATGAATGTCTTCAGTTTTGATACCGTCGTAAAATTGAATGTGAGAACGGAGTTCGACTTGTGATACAGAGACATTGTCGAGGCCTTCAGCGGCCCAGGTGATGACGCGGTGGATTTTGTCGAGATCTATGTTTTCCTTAACACCACTGCGCTTTTGGACGGTAATTTGTTGGTTCATTTATCTTGTTCCCGGTATTTCCTTGCCTGAAGACCTGTTTTTGCAAAATTCCACAAATTGCAAGGATGATTTGTGATCAATATTAAACTTATGGCGTAGTCATCAAAACACTATATATAGGGTCTACGCTCGACTTGAGTAACAAGATAGTGGTGAGGCGGAGATAATGCAAGTTCCCCCTGAGACAGGTGTCTGTGGATATCTTGGGGATGGGAATTGTTATGTTAGTGCTTACTCACTGTTTTATCCCAAGTAAGGCAATGGTATAGAAAAAATCAACGATTTTTACGGTACGAAATGAAATAAAAAAAAATATTATCCTTGATTGGAACGCCCATCAATGCATCCATTTAAGGTGCTGAAAAGTGGTTATTTTCTGTTCTGGCGCTATGTGATTGGGATCAGAATAATGACAGAATTTCTACAGGTGTGTTAAAAATCTGATCGGCCTCCCATTCGGTTGGCTGATCGGTCTCGCCGATATATCCCCAAGCGGCGACAGCAGACATCATGTTTGCAGCCTTGGCGGCAACGATGTCATTTTGTATGTCCCCAACATATAGGCATTTCTCGGGATTGATAGCCAGAATCGAAGCACCATGTAGCAGAGGAGCAGGGTGGGGTTTTGCATGGGGTGTCGTGTCGGCACAGACGATGGTTCTGGCCTGTAAGAGTAACGGGAAGTAGGGAAGGAGCATTCCAGTGAGAAACCCCGGCTTGTTGGTCATAATGCCCCAAGGGATTTGTCTCTCGGTGAGTTGTTCCAGTAGTTCAACCACACCACTATATAGTGTGGTTGTGGTACAAATATTTTCTGCATAGTGCTCGAGAAAGGAAAGTCGCAGTTGGTCGAGGTCTTTTCCTTGCAGCGCATCGCCAAAGCCTGTGCGAAGTAGCCCTCTGGCACCGTGACTGGTATTGGCCTGAATTTGGCTTTCAGAAAGAGGAGGGAGTCCGTGATCTTTCAAAACACAGTTTGCGGCATTGGCCATATCGGGTGCGGTATCCAGTAAGGTGCCATCCAAATCAAACAGAACTGCTTCTACGCTTCCTTTCATTAATGTTCCTTGTTCAGGTTTTAGCGCTGCAAAATAAAGCCCGGATTATTCCGGGCTATAAGTATGTACGATGTAGTTCACGTCCACATTACGTGGTGACAGCCAGTATCGATCCGTCAGCGGGTTGTAATGTAACCCAGTCATGTGCTGTTCCTGAAGCGGCGTGTAGTCAATCATCTTCAGCAATTCAGAAGGGCGGATGAATTTGTTATGGTCATGCGTGCCTTTAGGCACAATCTTCATCACATGCTCTGCACCGACAATCGCAAACAACCAGGATTTAGTATTGCGGTTTAGGGTAGAGAAGAATACGTGACCGCCCGGTTTTACCATCTTCGCACAGGAAGCAATCACGGAAGCTGGATCGGGAACGTGCTCCAGCATTTCCATGCAGGTCACCACATCGTAATGACCCTGATGTGCTTCAGCATGTTCTTCGGCAGTAGATTGTACGTAAGAGACGGTCGTACCTGTTTCCAGTGCATGCAAACGTGCCACCGTTAGCGGCTCTTTGCCCATATCGAGGCCAGTCACATCGGCACCTTCTCGTGCCATGCTTTCTGCCAGGATACCGCCACCACAACCCACATCGAGTACTTTCTTGCCAAAAATCCCGCCGCTTTTCTCAATCACATAGTTGAGGCGAAGGGGATTGATTCGGTGTAAAGGCTTGAACTCGCCTTCCAGATCCCACCAACGGGAAGCCATGTCTTCGAATTTTTGAATTTCCGCCGGATCGACGTTGAGTTGGGTTGTCATCTACATCTTATCCCTAAAATTTTTCTCTATTATACCCGTTTTGATTGCTATTGCAGGTGGAAGATTTGTTGTTGAAAGCAACGAGGTTTAAGTCTCAATACATGAAATATCGTTACGGTTGGTATGTAGAAAAGGATTGAGTGAGGCGATCACAAAGCCGGAGGCAGACCCCCGGCGAGATTGGAAAAGTCGTGGTTATCGTGTTGGATAAAAGTTAAGCGGCATTGGTTACTGCAACAGCAGCCAGAAGCCCCAATAAAGTGTATTTTCCAACAATGATGGCCATACCCACAGCATTGATAGCTTGATGTAACATAGCGCCCCCTGATTTTTCTTAGCGACACTTTTTTGTGTCATGGGTATTTTCCCCTACAAAATTAGGGGATATTGAGATCAGGTTCCCATTGTCTTTTTCCTTCCTTTATTACATCTGGATCCGTGAAGTGGGTAGTTTCCTCTTCTTACATGCGGTTTCACGGCCTTTTGATATGAAAAAAGACGCCTGAGCGCCTCTCAGGCTTTCTAGCAAAATTTGCTGGTTCCACCCTGTCATTGAGCGTTTTTTGGCCCTGTCGTGCGTTAGAGCGCCAAAATAAGAGTAATTCGTGATTTATCTCGGGTTTAGGCTGTGACTCTTTGCCTGCTTTTATGGTATTCTCACCGTCTTGCACGTAGTCATTTTTGACATACTTACCTGAGGGATATTGGCTCCATGAGCGATCTTGCTAAAGAGATCACGCCCGTCAACATTGAAGAGGAGCTGAAAAGCTCATACCTCGACTACGCGATGTCAGTTATCGTGGGTCGTGCTCTTCCAGATGTGCGTGATGGTCTGAAGCCTGTACACCGCCGCGTTCTTTTCGCGATGAATGTACTTGGCAATGACTGGAACAAAGCATACAAAAAATCTGCGCGTGTTGTTGGCGATGTGATCGGTAAATACCACCCACACGGTGACAGCGCTGTTTACGACACCATTGTTCGTATGGCTCAGCCGTTCTCACTGCGTTACATGCTGGTCGATGGCCAGGGTAACTTCGGTTCGATCGACGGCGACTCAGCGGCAGCAATGCGTTATACCGAAGTTCGCATGGCGAAAATCGCCCACGAACTGCTGGCTGATCTGGATAAAGAAACTGTCGATTACGTTCCTAACTACGACGGTACTGAACAGATCCCAGAGGTAATGCCTACCCGTATTCCTAACCTTCTGGTGAACGGTGCGTCCGGTATCGCCGTAGGTATGGCGACCAATATTCCTCCGCATAACCTGACAGAAGTTATTAATGGTTGTTTGGCGTACATTGAGAATGAAGACATCACGATTGAAGAGTTGATGACTCACATTCCTGGCCCAGACTTCCCAACTGCTGCAATGATCAATGGCCGTAAAGGCATTGAAGATGCTTACCGCACCGGTCGTGGCAAGATTTATCTGCGTTCAAAAGCAGACATCGAAGTCGAGAAGAACGGTAAAGAAACCATCATCGTTACCGAAATCCCTTATCAGGTGAACAAAGCGCGTTTGATCGAGAAGATCGCCGAGCTGGTTAAAGATAAGAAGATTGAAGGCATCAGTGCACTGCGTGATGAGTCTGACAAAGACGGTATGCGCATTGTTATCGAATGTAAGCGTGATGCGGTAGGTGAGGTTATCCTCAACAACCTGTACGCACAAACTCAGCTTCAAACCTCTTTCGGTATCAACATGGTTGCGCTGGACAACAACCAGCCACGCCTGTTTGGCCTGAAAGATATGCTGAAGTGCTTCGTGAATCACCGCCGTGAAGTGGTGACACGTCGTACCATTTTCGAGCTGCGTAAAGCACGTGACCGTGCCCACATCCTTGAAGGTTTGGCTATTGCACTGGCGAATATCGATGAAATCATCGAGATGATCCGCAATGCACAAACCCCTGCGATTGCGCGCGAAGAGCTGCAAAACCGTGGTTGGGAATTGGGCACTGTAGCCGCAATGCTGGAAGCAACCGGTGTTGATGCTGCACGTCCTGAGTGGCTGGAAGACGAGTTCGGTGTTCGTGACGGTAAGTACTACCTGACTGAACAACAAGCGCAAGCTATCTTGGATCTGCGCCTGCACAAACTGACAGGTCTCGAGCACGAGAAGATCCTGGATGAATACAAAGAGCTGCTGGCACTGATCGGCGAGCTGATGTTCATTCTGTCCAGCCCTGAGCGTCTGATGGAAGTGATCACCGAAGAGCTGACTGCTGTTCGTGATGGTTTTGGCGATGAGCGCCGCACTGAAATCACAGCTGCAAGTGCTGACATCGACATCGAAGACCTGATCAATCAGGAAGACGTTGTTGTGACCCTGTCGCACGAAGGTTACGTGAAGTATCAGCCTCTGACTGACTACGAAGCGCAGCGTCGTGGCGGTAAAGGTAAGTCAGCGACTCGCATGAAAGAAGAAGACTACATTGAGCGTCTTCTGGTGGCGAATACACACGATACTATTCTGTGTTTCTCAAGCCGCGGCCGTATGTACTGGCTGAAGGTTTACCAATTGCCTCTGGCATCACGTACTGCTCGTGGTAAGCCGATTGTTAACCTATTGCCTCTGGAGCAGGACGAGCGCATTACTGCGATCCTCCCTGTTAAAGAGTACGAAGAAGACAAGTTCGTCTTCATGGCAACCGGTGACGGTACTGTGAAGAAGACACCGCTGACTGATTTCAGCCGTCCTCGTAGCGCAGGTATCATTGCAGTGAATCTGCGTGAAAACGACTCTCTGATTGGCGTTGATATCACTACTGGTGATAACGACATCATGCTGTTCTCGAAGTCTGGTAAAGTTGTTCGCTTCAACGAAGGCCAGGTTCGTGGCATGGGCCGTACAGCGGCTGGTGTTCGTGGCATCAAACTGGCAGAGGGCGACAAAGTTGTTTCTCTGATTGTTCCTCACAACGAAGGTGATGTTCTGACGGTAACTGAAAACGGTTACGGTAAACGTACTGAGCTTGTTGAGTACCCAGCGAAGAGCCGTGCAACTCAAGGTGTTGTATCTATCAAGGTTTCTGAGCGTAACGGCTGTGTAGTTGGTGCGGTTCAGGTAGAAACCGGTGATGAGTTCATGATGATCACCAACGCAGGTACGCTGGTACGTACCCGTGTGGCAGAAGTCAGCCAGGTTGGCCGTAACACCCAGGGTGTGACCCTAATCCGTACCTCTGAAGACGAGAAAGTGGTTGGCCTTCAGCGCATCGATGAGCCTGATGAAGAGTTGCTGCCATTGGATGAAGACGGTGAAGTTGACGCAGAAGTTCAACCAACTGCCGAAGCACCAGCAGAAGACTCAACAGATGGAGAAGCGACCGAGGAGTAATTCCAGGCCTGCATTCATCAATCTGAAAAAAACGCAGCATTCGCTGCGTTTTTTTTATTCCCTTTTTAATTGTGTCGTCATTAGATCAACACTTTCCGTTCCAATCGCTTGCGAAAGGTGATAAAACAAAACGAACAACAATTCATCACGGCTTCTCACTGCCCCCATTTGCGGGTGTTGTCGGGAATGAATTTCCTCAGTGACAAAATTAGAAAGCCATAAATAAGCGATTTAATGCAGGAGCATTCAAAAATCATGGAAAAGGTATATAACTTCTCTGCTGGCCCGGCGATGTTGCCGGAAGCGGTTCTGGAAAAAGTACAGGGTGAACTGACTAACTGGAACGGCTTGGGTACTTCCGTCATGGAGATTTCCCACCGCAGTAAGGAATTTCTGGCTGTTGTTGATGACGCCGAGAAAAACCTCCGTGAACTGCTGTCTATTCCTGATAACTACCATGTTCTATACGCACAAGGCGGTGCCCGTGCGCAGTTTGCTGCAGTGCCAATGAACCTTTTGGGCAGCAACACCATTGCTGACTATGTAGACGGCGGCTACTGGGCAGCAAGTGCAGTAAAAGAAGCCAAAAAATACTGCACACCTAACGTGGTAACAGTAAAAACGGAAATCGATGGCAAACGCGCGATCTTGCCTGCGAAAGACTGGAAGCTGAGCAACGATGCTGCATTTGTTCACTTCTGTCCAAACGAAACCATCGACGGGATTGAAATCCGGGATTTGCCAGAAACAGACAAGCCAATCGTGGCAGATATGTCCTCAACGATTCTGTCTCGTCCTATCGATGTGTCCAAGTACGGGGTGATTTACGCGGGTGCGCAGAAAAATATCGGCCCTGCTGGTATCACGCTGGTGATTGTTCGCGACGATCTGTTGGGCAAAGCCAAGGATTTCCTACCGAATGTATTGAACTACACCACGTTGGTAGACAAAGAATCCATGTTTAATACGCCACCGACGTTTGGTTGGTATCTGGCGGGTGAAGTATACAAATGGCTGAAAGAGCAGGGCGGTGTGGAAGCCATGCAGAAGAAGAATGAAGAGAAAGCAGCGTTGCTTTACGACTTCATTGATGGTTCTGATTTCTACGTGAACAACATCCATACCGACAACCGTTCTTTGATGAACGTGCCTTTCCAGTTGGTGAATCCAGAGCTGGATGCGAAATTCCTGGCTGAATCAGATGCGCTTGGTCTAAAGGCGCTGAAAGGTCACCGTGATGTGGGTGGTATGCGTGCATCTATCTACAATGCGATGTCTTTGGAAGGTGTTCAGGCACTGGTTGCCTTTATGAAGGACTTCGAAGCCAAAAACGCGTAATAAGCCAGGTTTGCGCTTACCACCGCGTTCTGGAAACCGCCGCTAATCGGCGGTTTTTTTACGCCGCCTTTTTGAAAATTGCACGCCTGACTTTGGCTTTCACCGAGCGCCAATGGGTGATCGGGCGGTTCGGTGAACGCGCTCTCAAATGAGCGATAACTTCTTCCGTCAATTCAATTTCACCGCCATGGGCAAGCCAGACGCCTCGAGGCTTTAGTTGTACGATTTTATCGACCGAGGTTTTGTAGCGATTAGGGTAGAAGACGGGAAAAGGAGGAATGTAACGCCCTTTGACTGTGACCATTAAGTCGGCCACGTAAACACGATGTGTCGGTGCATGGTAGAGAGACAAATCGCGATCGGTATGCCCTTGGGTAAAAAGCGCTTTCCATTCAGTAAAGCCGGGCAGTGGCTCTTCATCATTCAACATCACATCAGCTTTCAGCTTTCTGTGGTACCAAATGTTTTTTGCTGGCTGGCCTTTCCGTTTGGCCACCCACTTTGCCAAAAGCAAGTCGCTCCAATGCATCAGCATGCCATCCAGTCCTTGATACCAATCGCCTGGGACGTTGGCTGTTGCTATCTGACAGCCCGATAATTCTCGAAGCTTTACTGCACCACCTGCGTGGTCAGGGTGCATGTGAGTGACGACCACCAACTTTAGGTCATTTAAAGAGCGGTTCAGCTCTTCTGTGATGAAATGGCAAACTTTATCAACGTCAGCCCGGCTGCACCCATCCAGAAGCAAGAGTCCATGATGATGTTCCGCAAGGTAAATGGATTGAATGTATCCGTCTAACTGGTGCAGTTTGATCAGTGTCGACACGTGGGACTCCTCTCTCATCAGACCAGTGAGAGTATACCTATTCGTATCAATTTTTCTGCATATTTGTAGTTGAAGTGTTAAATCAGAGCAAAGCGTAAGCACTCGACGCAAACGGTTTCCGCAAGCGATTGCTTTTGGTTTTTTCCCGGATAGAATGGCGCGAAAGTTCCTTCAGCCCAATCACTTAACTGATTGAATGCTCTGAGTAACAGCAATCACAGAGAGAAGCATTCCATCAACTGCTCTACCCATTCAGCGTATTGCAGCGAGTGAGTTTAAACAGGTATAACAATGAGCTCTCAGCGCCCATCAGAAAACGCTCGTCCATCGGAACTCGTCTATCGATTGGATGACAGACCACCCTTACCACAAACACTTTTCGCTGCTTTCCAACACCTTTTAGCTATGTTTGTCGCAGTAGTGACGCCCTCTTTAATTATCTGTCAGGCACTTGGGCTTCCTACGAGTGACACCAACACCATCGTGAGCATGTCACTGTTTGCGTCGGGTATTGCCTCGTTTATCCAAATCCGTACGTTCGGTCCGTTGGGATCGGGGCTACTTTCCATTCAAGGCACCAGCTTTAACTTTCTGGGACCAATTATTGGCGCTGGTTTGGCCATGAAGGCAGGCGGTACGCCAACGGAAACCATGATGGCGGCGATCTTCGGAACCATTATGGTTGCTTCCCTAACTGAAGTTTTCCTTTCACGTGTGCTGGAACATGCGCAGCGTATTATTACGCCGCTAGTATCTGGTATCGTCGTTACCCTGATTGGCTTGACGCTGATTCAGGTGGGTCTAACCTCGATGGGTGGCGGTTATGCCGCGATAGAAAACGGCACCTTCGGTGATCTGAAAAATCTGTTGTTGGCGGGTTCAGTACTGGCTGTGATCGTCTTTTTAAATCGTATCGATAACCCTTATTTGCGTGTGTCGTCGATTGTGATCGCGATGACTGTCGGCACAGTGATCGCCTACGCGCTGGGTATGGTGAATACAGCTCCATCAGAAGATGTTGCCTTTTTTGCCATCCCACAGCCGATGCAGTACGGCATCTCATTCGACTTTGCGCTACTTATTCCTCTGATCATCGTCTTCTTGGTGACCTCGTTGGAGGCAATTGGTGACATTACGGCGACTTCGGAAACATCCGAGCAGCCAGTGTCAGGGCCGATTTACATGAAACGAATCAAAGGCGGTGTATTGGCGGACGGCGTGAACTCGGCATTGGCAGCGGTATTGAACAGCTTTCCTAATTCTACGTTTAGTCAGAACAATGGCATTATCCAGTTAACAGGCGTTGCAAGCCGTTATATCGGTTACTTTGTTGCGGGTATGCTGGTGATTTTGGGCCTGTTACCGGGAGTAGCAACGCTGGTTCAACTCATTCCAGAACCTGTCCTCGGCGGTGCAACCATCGTGATGTTCGGTACCATTGCGGCCTCGGGTATCCGTATTATTTCCCGCTGTGAGCTTAACCGACGCGCGATTCTTATCATGGCGCTTTCATTCTCAATGGGATTAGGTATCGCTCAGAAGCCAGAAATCCTTCAGTTTATGCCTGAGTGGATTAAAAACATCCTGTCATCCGGCATGGCGGCAGGTGGTTTGACAGCGATTATCCTGAATCTGGTGCTACCGCCGGAAACTGCCTCAAAAGACAGTTAAACGAATCTTGCCCAAAGGGTAGTGGTGGTCATGTATCTCGCCGCTACCCTTTTCTCCAATCTCCAATCTCCAATCTCCAATCTCCAATCTCCAATCTCCAATCTTTGACCTCAGATCGTTTTCTTGTTTTTTCTGGCTTGTCTCTATACTGAGAAAGTGGAGGTGCAGTTATGTCGAATCGTTCTGAATCACTTGACCTGAAAGGTGCAGACAAGGAGTCGCAAATAGAAGGTACGCAGGGAAGTGAAAAGGAAAATCACGCCAGCCAAACTACAGACAACCCAGAGCAAGAAGTCATGACATGCCAATACCAGGATCCTGATGGCGAAGCCCATTGCTGTCATGAACCCGCAGGAGAGTCGGGTTTTTGTTTCTGGCACGATGAAAATGCGCCGAAAGACCAGCCGGATGTGAAGCAGAGGTTAGAAGAGTTCGCCAAGCGAGGCGGGCAGCTCAGAGGTATTGTGTGCAAGCGTGCCAACCTCGTTGATGTGAATTTGGTCAAGCATGGGCCGGGTGGTGGCTATGACCTCAGCTATGCGAACTTCTATCGCTCGAATATGACTAACGCCCACCTTTTCAACGCTAAGTTTGATAACGGCAGCTTGATGAAAGCAGACTTGCATGATGCAAACATTCACTGTGCCAGCTTTCTAAAGTGCAACTTGCTTGGTGTGAAACTCACTGACACCAAGATTGATAACATCAAGATTGGTGACACCTTACAGCAAGAAGTGGAAGGGCGGGTCGCAGAGAAAAAAGGCGATATGGAAAAAGCGCTCGATCTCTATGAGCAGTCTGAAGAAATTTACCGGGATTTGCGGAAAGCATCAGAAGCTCAGGGGATCTTTACCATGGCGGGACATTTCCTGCAGAAAGAGCTGACGATGCGCCGTTATCAAATGCCACTTTTTTCCACGCAGCGCGCCATGTCGAAAACTGTGGATCTGTTTTGTGGTTACGGGGAAAGCCCTATCCGGGTCGTGTTTTTCTCGCTCGCGCTGATTTTATTGTGTGCCATGATTTACTTCTTTACGGGAATCCAATTCTCCGGAGAATATGTCGGCTTTCAGCAGTCTCAGACATTTGAAGGCAACCTGATAGCGTTTTTTGACTGTCTTTATTACAGCGTGGTGACCTTTACGACACTCGGCTATGGCGACTTTATACCGATTGGAATGTCGCGGTTGGTCGCTGCATCAGAAGCATTCACTGGAAGCTTTACGATCGCCTTGTTCGTTGTGGTTTTTGTGAAGAAAATGACCCGTTAGACTACAAAAGACCAATTGATCTTTAAAGGCAGCAAAGGGTAGCCCCGGCGCTGCTTTTTCGTTACTCTCGAGGTACGAAAAATTAAGGATTTATTTTGTTCAGATGGAGCAGTTGACGTTACAACCCATTTCTAAAATTAACGGTGAAGTGAATCTTCCCGGTTCTAAAAGTGTCTCTAACCGCGCGCTTTTACTTGCTGCGCTGGCTAAGGGCACAACCCGCCTGACCAACCTGCTGGATAGTGATGATATTCGCCATATGCTCAATGCATTGAGCAAGCTGGGCGTGACTTATCGTCTGTCAGCCGACAAAACCGAGTGTGAAGTTGAAGGTCTGGGCGGCGCATTTAAAACGTCTGAACCTCTTGAGCTTTTTCTGGGTAATGCAGGTACTGCGATGCGCCCGTTGGCGGCGGCGTTATGTCTTGGCGAAGGTGAATACGTGTTGACGGGTGAGCCGCGCATGAAGGAACGTCCTATCGGACACCTGATTGAGGCGATGCGCACGGTCGGCGCAGACGTGACCTATCTGGAAAATGAAAACTATCCACCATTGAAAATCATCAGTCAGGATATCCAGGGTGGTGATGTAGAAATTGATGGAACGATTTCAAGCCAGTTCCTAACAGCACTTTTGATGACGGCTCCGCTTTTCAGTGGCGATACCAATATTCGTATCAAAGGCGATCTGGTGTCCAAGCCTTACATCGACATTACTCTGCATATTATGGCGCAGTTTGGTGTTGAGGTTGCAAATAGTGATTACCAGACTTTCCATGTGAAGGGTAACCAATCTTATACCGCGCCGGGAGATTTCCTGGTGGAGGGTGATGCTTCATCAGCGTCTTACTTCTTGGCTGCTGCGGCAATCAAAGGCGGTGAAGTCAAAGTCACGGGAATTGGTAAAAAGAGCGTTCAGGGTGATGTGAAGTTTGCTGATGCGCTAGCTGCCATGGGCGCTGACATTGAGTGGGGCGATGATTACGTGATTGCCCGCCGCGGTGAGTTGAAAGCAGTGGATTTGGATTTTAACCATATTCCTGATGCCGCGATGACAATTGCCACTGCAGCGCTGTTTGCGGAAGGAACCACCTCTATCCGCAACGTATATAACTGGCGCGTTAAAGAAACGGATCGCTTGTCAGCAATGGCGACTGAACTGCGAAAAGTCGGTGCAGAAGTGGAAGAAGGGGAAGATTATATCACCATCACCCCGACACCAAATCTGCAGCATGCTGAGATTGATACCTACGACGATCACCGTATGGCGATGTGTTTTTCGCTGGTGGCATTGAGTGATACGCCAGTGACCATTAATGATCCGAAATGTACCTCTAAAACCTTCCCTGACTACTTCGACAAGTTGGCATCATTGTCGGAAAGTTAAAGAAACAGGTTGGAATGAACAGACAACAGGTCAGCGATTCGCTGGCCTGTTTTTTTTGCCCAGACTTCCCTATAATACGCCACCGATTCTATGGAGTAACTCGCAGTGAGCTGATAAGTACTTATCAACTAAGTTGCTCTATTTTAAAACGATCTGGAGAATTCTATGTCTACCCACGCACCCGTAATTACTGTTGATGGCCCAAGCGGTGCCGGAAAAGGTACCCTTTGCATGCTGTTAGCGGAGAAGCTGGGCTGGCATTTGCTCGATTCAGGCGCAATTTATCGCGTACTTGCGCTGGCTGCGATTCATCATGGCGTTAATCCAGATTCGGAAGATGCTTTGGTTCCTTTGGCTGCCCATTTGGACGTACAGTTCAAGGCGGAAGGTGAGTTGGTAAAAGTGATCCTCGAAGGGGAGGATGTGTCCAGCGAACTGCGCAAAGAAGAAACGGGCATGGCGGCATCTAAAGTGGCGGCTTTACCGCGCGTTCGCGAAGCTTTGCTCCGTCGTCAACGTGCATTTGCCGAAGCACCCGGATTGGTAGCTGATGGTCGTGATATGGGCACGGTGGTTTTCCCGAAAGCGGAAGTGAAAATCTTCTTGGACGCAAGCGCTGAAGAGCGCGCCCAGCGCCGCATGAATCAGTTGCAACTAAAGGGGTTAGATGTTAACTTTGACCGCCTTTTGAGCGAAATTCAGGAACGTGATGATCGTGACCGCAACCGAGCAGTCGCACCATTGCGTCCCGCAGACGATGCGTTAGTTTTGGATTCCACCTCTCTCAACATTGAGCAGGTGCTAGAGCAAGCATTGTCCTATATTGAAAGTAAACTTACCGTTGCTTCTTAAAAGCAGCGGGTTTAACCGTTGGTCGCAAGGATGATGACTGACATTACTATCAACCCCACGTGGTAGGACACCCGTGGTAGTTTAAATATTGAAGATTAAATTAATGACTGAATCTTTTGCTTCACTCTTTGAAGAATCTCTTAAAGAGCTAGAAACCCGCCCAGGTGCGATCGTTAAAGGTACTGTAGTTGCTATCGAGAACGGTTACGTTCTGGTTGACGCAGGCCTGAAATCTGAATCTTCTATCCCAGCTGAGCAATTCAAAAACGCTGCTGGCGAGCTAGAAATCGAAGTTGGTGCTGAAGTAGACGTAGCACTGGACGCGATTGAAGATGGTTTCGGTGAGACTCAACTGTCTCGCGAAAAAGCGAAGCGCCACGAAGCTTGGATCCAACTGGAGAAAGCTTACGAAGAAGCTGAAACTGTTATCGGTGTTATCAACGGTAAAGTTAAAGGCGGTTTCACTGTTGAGCTGAACGGCATCCGTGCGTTCCTGCCAGGTTCACTGGTTGACGTACGTCCAGTACGTGACACTGCTCACCTTGAAGGCAAAGAGCTGGAGTTCAAAGTTATCAAGCTGGACCAGAAGCGCAACAACGTTGTTGTTTCTCGTCGCGCAGTTATCGAATCTGAAAACAGCGTTGAGCGTGATGAACTGCTGGCTTCTCTGCAAGAAGGCATGGAAGTTAAAGGTATCGTTAAGAACCTGACCGACTACGGTGCATTCGTAGATCTGGGCGGTGTTGACGGCCTGCTGCACATCACTGACATGGCTTGGAAACGCGTTAAGCACCCATCAGAAATCGTTAACGTAGGTGACGAGATTCTGGTTAAAGTTCTGAAGTTCGACCGTGACCGCACTCGCGTATCACTGGGTCTGAAGCAACTGGGTGAAGATCCATGGGTAGCAATCGCTAACCGTTACCCAGAAGGTCACAAACTGACTGGTCGCGTAACCAACCTGACTGACTACGGCTGCTTCGTTGAAATCGAAGAAGGCGTTGAAGGTCTAGTACACGTTTCTGAAATGGACTGGACTAACAAGAACATTCACCCATCTAAAGTTGTTAACGTGGGTGACGAAGTTGAAGTTATGGTTCTGGACATCGACGAAGAGCGTCGTCGCATCAGCCTGGGTCTGAAGCAATGTAAAGCTAACCCATGGCAGTCGTTTGCAGAAATGCAAAACAAAGGCGATCGCGTAACTGGTAAGATCAAGTCAATCACTGACTTCGGTATCTTCATCGGTCTGGACGGTGGCATCGACGGTCTGGTTCACCTGTCTGACATTTCTTGGAATGTTGCTGGTGAAGAAGCAGTTCGCGACTTCAAGAAAGGCGACGAAATCTCTGCAGTTGTTCTGCAAGTAGATGCTGAGCGTGAGCGTATCTCTCTGGGCATCAAGCAGATGGAAGAAGACCCATTCAACAACTACCTTGCTGACAACAAGAAAGGTGCGATTGTTAAGGGTAAAGTAACTGCAGTTGACGCTAAAGGCGCAACCGTTGAGCTGATCGAAGGCGTTGAAGGTTACCTGCGTGCTTCTGAAGCATCACGTGACCGCGTTGAAGATGCAACTCTGGTTCTGGCTGTTGGCGACGAAGTTGAAGCGAAGTTCACCGGTGTTGACCGTAAGAACCGCGTAATCAACCTGTCTGTTCGCGCGAAAGACGAAGCTGAAGAGCAAGAAGCAATGGCAACTCTGAACAAAGCTGACGAAGCTTCATTCGGTAATGCAATGGCTGACGCGTTCAAAGCTGCGAAAAGCGAATAATTAATGTGAAGTGAGGGGGAAAAATTCCCCCTCTACAGTTATACTGTTGAGAAACATACTAAAAGCGGGGTGATCATGACCAAGTCTGAGTTGATCGAAAGACTATGTAGTCAACAAACCCATCTTTCTGCCAAACAGGTAGAAGATGCCATCAAGGAAATCCTTGAACACATGGCCACTACACTCGAGGAAGGTGACAGAATCGAGATTCGTGGTTTTGGTAGTTTCTCTTTGCATTATCGCGCTCCTCGCGTTGGACGCAATCCAAAAACGGGAGACAAAGTTGAGCTCGACGGCAAGTACGTCCCTCACTTCAAACCGGGCAAGGAGCTTCGCGACCGAGTCAACATTAGCTGATTCGATTCCGAATAAAAAAACGGCATGCTATTCGTATGCCGTTTTTTTTATGTCTATTGCAATGGTCTGACAAGCCAAATTGCTGCATAATCACATATATACCCAAGCCCCTTCTCCTGCAGTCTAAGAAAGGTGAGGTGGTTTAGGTATAAGAGTCCGGTAAGTGTTTGATGCAACATGTTGAGCATCTTAGACCGGAGATAATAATGAGGGAGTGACTGTGAAGATTATTGGTATCGTATTACTCGTCCTGTGTTTTCTTATCACGCTCGCCCTTGGTGCACAGAATCAAGAAGTCGTGAACTTCAACTATCTGGTGGCACAGGGAGAGTTTCGATTATCTCTACTTTTGGGCGTAGTCTTTGGCACTGGTTTTGCTCTTGGTTGGCTGATTTGCGGCATGCTTTATCTGAAAGCGCGAATGTCTGCAGCCATGCTGAAAAAGCAGGTAAACAAGCAGCGCCAGGAATTGGACAAACTGCGTACGGACCCTGTTAAGGAATAAGCGTAAATGCTAGAGCTGCTGTTTCTGTTGCTGCCAATTGCTGCCGGTTACGGTTGGTATATGGGCAATAGGAATGCTCGTCATCGTCGACAGGATCAGTCGCATCATCTATCAAGACAGTATGTCGCAGGTCTTAACCTGCTTTTGTCAGATCAATCTGACAAAGCGGTGGACCTTTTTATAGAACTGCTCCAAGTCGATAACGAGACGATAGACACCCACCTTGCTCTCGGTAACCTTTTCCGCTCCCGCGGAGAGGTAGACCGTGCTATTCGCATTCACCAAAATCTGATCGCCCGTCCCAATCTCACGCTTGACCAGCGCAATCTTGCCCTTCAACAGCTTGCCAAAGATTACATGGTCGCGGGCTTTTTCGACCGCGCAGAAAAAATATTTCATCAGTTAGTCGATGAGCCAGACTACAAAGAGTTTGCGTTGCAGCAGCTTCTCGCTATTTACCAGCAAACCCGCGAATGGGAAAAGGCGATCGATATTGCCAGCAAGCTGGTTAAAGGCGGTAAGAGTAAACTCAAGCGCGATATCTCCCACTTTTACTGTGAGTTGGCAATGCAGTCGATGGGTGATAATGACGAGAAAGGTTCCCGCCAGCTTCTAAAGAAGGCTTTGGCAACGGACAAAGCCTGTGTACGCGCTTCGCTGATGCTGGCTCGCCTCGATATTGGCAATGAAGATTATAAAGATGCAGCCAAAGTGCTCGAGCAAGTACTTGAGCAAGACCCAGACTTTGTCAGTGAAGCGTTGCCTCTACTAGAAAAATGCTACAGCGAAATGGGCAAAGAAATGTCCTTGGTTCGCTTCTTGAAAAGCTGCATTGAAAAAAATACCGGTGCTTCGGCAGAGCTGATGATGTCAGACATTATCACTGACCATGAAAATGCTGCCATGGCACAAAGCTTCCTCACCCGTCAGTTGACGAAAAATCCCACGATGAAAGGCTTCCACAAGCTGATGCAGTTGCATGTTGAACAAGCAGAGGAAGGCCGTGGAAAAACCAGCCTGAATACGCTTAAACATCTGGTTGAGGAGCAACTTAAAGTGAAGCCACACTATCGTTGTCGAAAGTGTGGCTTTTCGACCCACTCGCTTTACTGGCATTGTCCGTCCTGTAAAGGGTGGGGGTCGATAAAACCGATACGAGGCCTAGACGGAGAATAATTAGGAATGCAGGACCCTAAAGTAATTGTTGCATTGGATTACCCAAACATTGATCAGGCGCTGGCGTTTGTTGATCGCATTGAGCCAGGTAGCTGCCACCTGAAAGTGGGTAAGGAAATGTTTACCCTGTATGGCCCTGACTACGTTCGTAAACTTCATGAGCGTGGACATACTGTCTTTCTGGACCTTAAGTTCCATGATATTCCAAACACCTGCGCGCGTGCAGTTGCCGCAGCGGCAGAGCTCGGTGTTTGGATGGTGAATGTTCACGCCAGTGGTGGTGAGCGAATGATGGTGGCGGCGCGTGAAGCGCTTGAACCATACGGTAAAGATAAGCCAATGCTGATTGGTGTGACAGTCCTAACCAGCATGGAACAAAGCGACTTGGCGGGTATCGGCATTAGCCGAGAACCTCAGGATCACGTGATGTCACTGGCGACGTTGACTCGTAACAGCGGTCTGGACGGTGTGGTTTGTTCAGCGCATGAGTCTGCGATGCTAAAGAATGCCCTTGGTCAAGAGTTTAAGCTGGTCACGCCAGGCATTCGTCCTGCGGGCAGCGATGCAGGCGATCAACGCCGCATCATGACACCCGTTGAAGCCGTGACTGCAGGCTCTGATTATCTGGTGATTGGTCGTCCAATCACACAGGCGGCAGACCCAATGGCTGTGCTGACTGAAATCAATGCCTCTTTGGCGTAGAACCTGCCGTTTTAGAACAGTAAGTAAAAAGCCCTGCAATGCAGGGCTTTCTTGTATCAGGCGGTATTGTAGCGGGAGCGCCTGTCGAGCGTGGGCGCAGTGAAATGGCTTTCAATCAGCCTTTGCGTTAAGGCATGCTCAGGTGCGGTAAATACCTGTTGTGTGGTCCCTGCTTCTACCACCTCACCGTTTTGCATCACCATCACTTTATCGGCCATATGTTTTACCACGCCCATGTGCTGGGACACGTAAACATAGGAAAGCCCCATCAACTCCTGCAACTCCAGAAGGAGGTTGAGGATCTGTGAACGCATAGACATATCCAATCCGTTCAAAGCCTCATCAGCAACAATCACACATGGCTGAAGAATGAGCGCCCTGGCTAGCGATACACGTTGCTTTTGGCCGGTCGCCAGCATTTGGGGATAGAAATAAGCATGTTCTGGGAGCAAACCCACCTGACGTAGCGTATCGACAACACGTCGTTCACGCTCTTGCGGCGTCATGTTGGTGTTTCGCTTAAGCGGTGCTTCCAGGATTTGACCTATCTGGTTTCTCGGATTCAATGAAGTATTGGGGTCCTGGAAGATCATTCTGATAAGTTTGCAGCGTGTTTTGTAGTCATTCGCCTGCAGAACTTCGCCATTCACACGAACTTCGCCACCTGATGGAGACACCACACCGGCAAGCATTTTAGCCAGTGTGGACTTGCCTGAACCGTTCTCGCCGATAAATGCCAGAGTTTCCCCGGCTTCAAGCGAAAATGACACTGGCTTTACCGCCTCAATCACCCGCTTAGTGAAAAGACCTGTGCGGTATTGATAGTTTTTACACAAGCCATCGACTTCAAGCAGTGCGGTCATGCTTTTTGACTTCCATATTGAGTGGGAAATGACAGGCAAATTTGTGATTTTTCACTTTACGTGTCCGAGGAACCTCAACACATTTGCGTTGGGCGTAAGGACATCGAGGGCCTAAACGACAGCCAATTGGCAAATGCTGCAAAGGTGGGATCGAGCCCGGCAAAGCCTCCAGTTTGCTCTTATGTGGAATATCCAGACTGAAGTCTGGCATCGCACGAAGCAGCGCGTCGGTATAGGGGTGATGAGGAGCTTGCAGGATTTGTTTTCGCCCTGCTGATTCTACGGATTGCCCGCAGTACATTACCGTAATGCGGTCTGCCCACTGGGTAACTGTTGTCAAGTCAT
Source organism: Grimontia sp. AD028 (assembly GCF_000973155.1). Taxonomy (NCBI): domain Bacteria; kingdom Pseudomonadati; phylum Pseudomonadota; class Gammaproteobacteria; order Vibrionales; family Vibrionaceae; genus Grimontia; species Grimontia sp. AD028. The sequence goes on from NZ_LASY01000037.1 coordinate 24,963, forward strand.
GGCTGATCAGCAAAATCGTCGTATTCGCTAACTGGTTGGTACGACTGAGCAGGCGAAATATTTGTGCCTGTGTGATCGGATCAAGATCGTTGGTTGGCTCGTCTGCGATGAGAAGGCGAGGGCGGTTGGCAATCGCCATCGCAATCATCACCTTCTGACATTCACCATCGGTTAGCTCATACGGATAACTTTTCATGATGCGCTTGTGGTCTTTGATCCCTACTTTGTGCAGCAACGCGATGGACTGTTGTTTGCGCCATGAAAGCCTTTGCCACCAACTTCCACTGAACGAGCCTGAAGGTATCGCTTCTTCTAACTGATAACCCACTTGCTCCGAAGGATCGAGGCAGGTTGATGGTTCCTGGAAAATCATCGCGATATCTTTGCCGACCACATGGCGTCGCTCTCTGGCGGGCAGAGCAAGCAGATCGATATCGCCAAGACGCAAACGGTCTGCGGTCACACGCCAGTTATCTTTGGTGACGCCACAGATGGCTTTGGCCACCAGACTCTTACCTGATCCGGATTCGCCCACCAAACCACGGATTTCACCTTCACTGATGGTCAGGCTCATGCGGTCTACTGCTTTCACCAAGCCTTGAGGTGTTTCGATTTCTATCGTCAGGTGTCGAATATCTAACAACGGCATTACTCTGTCCCCGCGTTAATCGCCTGCGTGATGCCATCACCGACGAGGTTGACGACAAGTACACTTATCATGATAGCCAGTCCTGGCAGGGTCACTGTCCATGGTGCAGTGAACACCAGTTCGATTGAATCACCCAGCATTGCGCCCCACTCTGGAGACGGCGCCTGCGCACCAAGTCCCAGAAAACCAAGCGCAGCAATATCCAAAATCGCAACCGATATGGCACGGGTTAACTCCGTACTGAGTGTGACCAGAATATTCGGTAACACAGAGTGGTAGAGCAGATAGAAACTGTTCGCACCATCCAGACGGGCAGCAAGGATATATTCCTTCTCCATCTCAGCATGTACAGCGGTATACACAGCACGTATAAAACGCGGGATCAGTGCCAGCCATACAGCCAGTAAAATGCTCATCTCTCCGGGGCCTTGGAAAGCGACCACGATAATTGCCAGAAGCAGCGAAGGGATGGTGAGCACGGTATCCAGAAGGTGATTAAGGAAACTGGATTTCAGGCCAGAGGTCATCCCAGCGAGAATACCAATAAGCACGCCTAAGATACCTGCGGCCAGAGCGACAAGAATGGCATAGCCAAAGGTCAGGCGAGAACCTTCAATCAGGCGGGAAAGCATGTCCCTGGTCAGGTCGTCGGTACCAAGGAAATAGTCAACGGTGCCTTTGGTATCCCAAGAGGGCGGCATCAGCAGCTCACCGGTTTGAAATTGTGCACTGTAAGGGGCGATCCAAGGCGCAAGTATGGTCACGAGAACCAGGATGCACAGACACCAGAAACCGAACACTGCAAGTGTATTTTCCCTAAATGCTTTCCATGAGCGCTCAAGTTGCGTTGGGATGCGCTCTTCTAAATAAACACTATTTGAGGGCATACCATTCCTTCCTTGCCAGCGGGCTGATCGCTGCACCGGTCAGATCAGAGAAAATGTTCGCAATCAGTACCACACTGCCGACTGCAAGTACTCCGGCCTGCACCGCGACATAGTCCTGGAAGCTCAGCGCGTCCAATAGCCAGGTACCAATGCCCGGCCAGTTGAAGACGGACTCAGTAATGATGGCAAATGTCATCATGGTAGAAATCTGGATGCCGAACTTTGGAATGATGGGTGGCAGGGCATTTTTCAGCACATGACGCATTACGATTTCTGATTTCGACAACCCTTTGGTTGCAGCTGCCTTGATGTAGTTTTGACTCATGACTTCTGCGACCGAATCGCGCAACAGCTTGATGATTTCAGTCGTCGGCGCTACCGCCAGCACCAGTGTAGGCATGATCAGGTGGCGGATAATATCTTCCAGTGCCTGACTGCGTTGAGGGTGGTTAGACAGCAACACGTCAACGAAGGCAAAACCTGTTACAGTCGGGATCTCAAACAGCAGGTTGTAACGGCCAGAAACAGGCAACCAACCCAGGTACAGAGAAAACACCATGATCATTAGGATAGCCATCCAGAAGATTGGCATCGAGAATGTCACCAGCGTGAGCGATGAAATCACCATGTCTGCTGAAGAACCGCGACGAATCCCAGCCAAGGTGCCAAATGGAATACCGAGAACCAACGCGAGGATGAAAGCAAAAAAGCACAGCTCTAAAGTGGCAGGAAATACCCGTGATAAAGATTCCGTAACGGGTTGACCATTGGCTGCGATACCAAGATTGCCTTGCATGAGTTCACGTAGGTAGTGCACCCAACCCGACCAGAATTCGTATTGATTAAACACCGAAAGCGGGTCGAGCTTCACGATGTTGTAGCCGATCATCGTCAGAATCAGTAGGGTAATAATGAAAAGATTGAGCCGGCGAATAGCATAGATCAACATAGATCAGCGGCTCCTGGATACGTTAGCAAAAGATTTGTCTCCAAACGGGCTTAACGTGATGCCCTGAAGTGACGCATTTCGCGCCTGATAGTGAACACCGTGTGCCAATGGAATCACCGGCATACGGTCATTTAGAATGCGTTGCGCCTGTATATATAAGTCCCGACGTTCATTGCGCTGTTCAATCTCTATAGCAGTGTCGAGAAAGCGGTCAAAGTAGCGATTACACCAATTGGAAAGGTTCCAGCCAGTAAATTTGGCATTACAGGAGAGCAATGGCCTCAGGAAGTTATCCGGGTCGCCGTTATCTGCAATCCATCCGGTTAACACCATGCCCAATTCGTTAATATCGTCCCTGAGCAATTTCCTGTTGATGTCTTCCAGCGCAATGATATTCACTTTGATACCAATCGGCGAAAGATTCGCTTGAATCAACTCTGCCGTTTTCCGTGGACTTGGGTTATAGGCTTTCGGTGTTAAAGGAACGATCAGGTCGACTTCAAAGCCATGTCGGTAGCCGGCTTTCGCCATCAGGCTGAGGGCAAGTTGCGGGTCGTAAACCGCATTAGACTTTTCGTTATAAGCCCAAGACATCGGTGGCAACATGCCGTTAGCGGGTGTGCCTGTACCGTAGTAAACCGATTGGATCAGTGTGTCGCGGTTAATGGCCAGACTAATGGCTTGCCTAACTTCCAACTCAGAGAGAGCGGGGTGACGAGTGTTGAGTGCGAGAAACGCCACATTCATGCCTGTCTGCGAGGCCAGTACAAAATCGGGATTGTTTTCAATAACGGAAAGTTGGCTGGCAATGGGCGATGAAAGCACATCACATTCGCGGGTGATGAGTTTACTTAGAGAGCCCGTACCGCGGTTACTAATGTCGTAGGCGATTTGCTCCATAGGTGCTGCGCCATTCCAGTAACCCCAGTGCCTTTTTAGTCGAATGAAGCGATGAGGTTCATACTCATCCAGATAGAACGCGCCAGAACCCACAGGGTGTGAGTCAATTTCCCCCGGTGTGCCTTTTGTTAAAAGGTGCTCTGCATATTCTGCTGAGTGAATGACCGCATAGGTGGTCGAAAGTGTCGACAGGAATGACACATCGGGTCGAGATAGGACAAATTTCACCGTGTAATCATCGAGGGCGATAACATCGTCAACCAATCCTGCGAAATCCATACTTTCAAACCACGGATAGTCGCCACCTGAGACATTGTGAAAGGGATGCTCAGGGTCGATCAACCGCTTAAAGCTGAAAACGACATCCTCTGCATTTACGCCACGATGTGGAATAAACCAGTCCGTAACCTGAAAGCTGGCGCTCTGGCGAAGATTGAAGATATATTCTTTGCCATCTGGGCTTACTTCCCAGCTCTGAGCCAGCATGGGCACAGGTTTATAGGTTTGTGAATCAAGCTGAAGAAGCCGATCGTAGATTTGACTGGAGAGCGCATCAGCAGTGAGGCCGCCATCGGTCAGCTGTGGGTTAAAGGTGTTCGGTTGACCCGGGCCGCAATAGATGAAACCACGGTTACGCGCAGCGTTATCGGAGAACGGGTCTTCACATCCTGCTAAAAAGAGGATGGTTACGCTTGCCAGCAGCAAGCGGCCTAGAGCGCTCATAAGCCAATGATTAGGTGATAAAGTTAAGTGTTTTAATTTACCACTGAAGCAACTGAGTCACCAAGTGGCGGCGTAAATATCTGGGTAATTTCAGAACAATTGGCGAAAAACTTATGCCGAATCGGTGTTTTCCTCACCAACCAGATTGTATTTTCGCAGCAACCCTCTTATTTGATGGTAGCTTAAGCCAAGCAGCTCTGCGGCGCGTCGTTGATTAAAACGTGCCTGTTCCATCGCCTTTTCAACAATTTCCTTCTCCTGATCCTGCTGCCATTGGCGTAAATCGAGTGGGAAGGTGATTTCTGATTTCGACTCCGCTTTCTCAGTAGGCTTTTCGTTTCTCCAGGGCGCTTTGAATGGGTCGAGTTGAATGTCTTCGGAATCAATCTCGCTGCCTTCGTCTGCGTGACGGTATATGGCCCGTTCTACCACGTTTTTCAGCTCACGTACGTTACCTGGCCAGCGATAAGTGTTGAGTAGTTTCACGGCTTCCGTAGAAAAGCCGGAAAAGTAGCTGTAACCGAGTTCACGACACATCTTCAGCGCGTAATACTCGGCGAGAAGCAGGATGTCTCCCTGACGTTCTCGCAATGGCGGAAGGTGGATAACATCAAAGGCAAGCCTGTCGAGGAGATCAGCGCGGAACTCCCCGTCATCGGCCATCTGGGGCAAGTTCTCGTTAGTCGCGCACACCAGCCTGACATCCGCGCTCAGCACATCGCTGCCACCCACGCGTTCATATTCACCGTATTCGATGACGCGAAGCAGTTTTTCCTGCACGCCAAGTGGCGATGTCGCCAGCTCGTCCAGAAACAAAGTCCCACCTTCAGCCCGTTCAAAGCGGCCTTTGTGTTTTCCTTTCGCGCCACTGAAAGAGCCGGCTTCATGGCCAAACAGCTCAGAATCAATCAGGCCTTCACTCAGTGCTGCGCAGTTCAGGCTGACCAGCGGGCCGTCCCAACGGCGTGACAAATAATGCAGGCGCTTGGCGATGAGTTCTTTACCTGTACCCCGCTCCCCCAGGATCAGTACAGGGCGGTCGAGCGGCGCAAGACGGGAGACATGATCGAGGACGGAAAGGAAGTGATCGGATTCGCCAATCAGGTTGTCAGGTTTTTGCATGGTGAAATTTGCCAACTGTTAGTTTATTTCATCATACCCTTATGAGTGAAAAATGCACGCAATGTGTTAACTTGTTGTAATTTATAGGATATAAAAGTTGGCACGGGGATTGATATATATCTGGCAAATGAGGTTTTTCCTCACCTGTAAGCGCACAGAGCGCATTCGGCAAAAAGGAGCATCACAATGGGTATTTTCTCTCGCTTTGCAGATATTGTTAACGCTAACGTCAATTCGCTGCTGGACAAAGCAGAAGATCCACAAAAAATGGTTCGCCTGATCATTCAGGAAATGGAAGACACACTGGTTGAAGTTCGCACTTCTTCAGCACGTGCGCTGGCAGACAAAAAAGAACTGGCGCGTAAAATCGAAGGCATTGAACGTCAACTGACAGATTGGCAGGAAAAAGCGACACTGGCCCTTCAGAAATCTCGTGAAGATCTGGCTCGCGCGGCACTGATTGAAAAGCAAAAAGTGCACGATGTCCTGCTGACCCTCAAAGAAGAGTACAATCTGGTCGAAGAAACTATCGGTAAACTGGGTAACGAAATTGCAGAGCTTGAAACCAAGCTGGCAGAAACCCGCGCCCGTCAGCAAGCACTGGTAATTCGCCGTGAAGCGGCAGGCAAACGCCGTGATGTTCGTCGCCAACTGGACACTGGTCGCACTGATGAAGCGCTGGCAAAGTTCGAGCAATATGAGCGCCGCATCGATGAGCTGGAAGCAGAAGCAGACAGCTACAGCATCGGCAAAGGCAAACGTCTTGAAGACGAATTTGCAGACCTGCAAGCGCAAGACGAAATCGAAAAAGAACTTGAGCGCATGAAAGCGGAACTTAAGGATAAAGAATAAGCCCTCGCAAAGGTAAGGAGTAGGCATGTCAATGGCGTTTCTTTCAATTCCACTGGTGGTGTTTTTTGTATTCGTTGCACCACTGTGGTTGTGGCTCCACTACCGAAGTAAACGACAAGTTGGTCAGGGTTTGAGTGGTGATGAGTTTGAGCAATTGCAAGCCCTGGCAAACCGCGCGGAAGCTTTACAGGACCGCATTCATTCTCTGGAGCGCATTCTTGATGAGGAAGCGCCAAATTGGAGACATAGACAATGAGCAAAACGTTGTATCGTGATCCTGTAAACGGGAAGATCGGTGGCGTTTGTGCAGGTGTCGCCGATTACTTCGGGATGGAAATCTGGTTAGTGAGGATCCTGACTGTGACGGCATTTCTGATGGGACTGGGCTTTTTCGTTATCGTGGCATACATTGCTGCCATGCTCATCCTTGAAAAAATGCCGCCGGAAGAGGCAAAACGGACTTTCCATTACAAAGAACATCAAGTGAAACAAAAACCTTGGCAACAAGGTAAATCAGCAAGCCAATTGCTTGCTGATATTGATAATGAAATGGGAGAGATGGAGCGGGACGTTGGCAAAATGGAAGCGTACGTGACATCAAAAGAGTATGAACTAAATCGACAGTTCAAAAAGCTCTAAACAAAGCAACAATAGTTATTGTGTCCTCATCCCCCGCTTTTATCGCGGGGGATTTACCTTTTGAGGGGTGCTGCTATTTATGAATTCAGTGAAACGTCAGGTGAATAAATGGGTGAGTCGTAGTCTGGACAGGCACGTTCGTCTTGCCGTGACTGGACTTTCCCGTGCAGGTAAAACCGCGTTTATCACCTCACTCATCAATCAACTGCTGCACAGCGCGACCAATCCGCGCATGCCTTTGTTTGCGCCCGTCCGCGAAGGACGTGTTCTCGGTGCGCGACGTGTACAGCAGAGTCAGCTGCATATTCCTGCCTTTGACTACGATCTTGGCATTCAATCATTGCGCGCTCATCCGCCAACATGGCCTTCTCCAACGCGCGATGTCAGCGAGATCAGACTGGAAATCCGTTATCGACCTGAAAAAGGGGCGATGAAGTTATTGCAAGATACCGCAACGCTGTATCTCGACATCGTTGATTATCCCGGAGAATGGCTGCTTGATTTGCCACTGCTCTCCATGAGTTTTGATGAATGGTCGCGTAAACAAAGTGGCATCTTGACTGGCAAGCGCAAAGAGCTGGCAGAGGCTTGGCTGGAAGCGCTCGACAGCTTCGACCCATTGGCAGACGCGGATGAAAAACTGATCGGCGAGATAGCGGCGAAATTTACCGCTTACCTTCATGCCTGTAAGGAAGAAGGGGGGCTGCATTGGGTGCAACCGGGCCGATTTGTGTTACCGGGTGAATATGCAGGCGCGCCCGTGCTTCAGTTTTTCCCATTGGTTGGCAATAAGTATGGTGAAAACCAACTGGCGAATGCGCCGAAAGGCAGCAACTACGCCATGCTGAAACAGAGATACGATTACTACTGCCAGCATATTGTGGAAGGCTTCTATCAAGAGCATTTCTCTAAAGTCGATCGACAGATCGTGCTGGTGGATACCTTGCAACCACTCAATGCAGGCCCAGCGTCGTTTAACGATATGCGAATGGCGTTGGAGCAGCTAATGCAAAGCTTCCGCTACGGAAAAAGCGGTTTGCTGCGCCGACTCTTTGCACCGCGCATCGACAAGATACTGTTTGCGGCGACCAAAGCTGACCATGTGACGCCAGACCAGCACCCGAATCTGGTTTCTCTGCTCCAGCAGCTGATCCACGAAGCTTGGCAAACAGCGGCATTTGAAGGCATTGATATGGAGTGTGTCAGCTTGGCGTCGATTCAGGCGACTGAGCCCGGCATGGTAAACCATCAGGGTGACACCATGTCTGCACTGCGCGGCACGTTGGAAAATGGCGAGCCGATGTTGATGTACCCGGGCGATGTGCCGTCGAGGTTACCGGGCGAGGCTTTCTGGCAGGATAACCAATTCGAGTTCCGTCAGTTCCGTCCGCAGCAAACCGATGTGGATGAGCCATTACCACACATTCGCGTGGACAAGGCGCTGCAATATTTGCTGGGCGACAAACTGAGGTAGGAGGCGAGATGAACGATTATAAAAAAGCTGTCGTGTTTGATGAGCCTGAAAAACAACAGGATGAGTCGCCTGAGCTGACGTTTCAGCGTCAATTTGAGCAGGACAACACTTCGTTTGCTGTCACCAGCATAGAAGAAGAAAGTGATGCCGAGAAGGCACTGGAAGCGACGTTAACCTCTACGAGAAAAAAGCGTTGGGGATTGCGAGCGCTCGCCGTTGCAGGCATTGGTTTGGTTGGCTGGCAAACGGTTGATTCTGTGTGGAAAGCAGTACAGGCCGGAGATTGGCTGACTGTCGGCTGGAGCGGTTTTGTCGCCGGTATCGCGGCGATGGGCATAGGCGCATTGGGGCGGGAATTTCTGGCACTCCGTCGCCTTAAAGGCCGACAGGATGAACGCGAGGAAGTCACTGCCATCATGGCGGCTGAAGGCATCGGTAAAGCCAAAGGCGTTTGCGAGAAGCTTTCCAAACAGTCAGGGGTTGAACTGACGGCCGGTTATGATAAATGGCAGACGTCGCTGGCAGCGACGCATAACGACCGGGAAGTGTTCGAACTCTACGACCAGATGGTAGTGACAGAACAAGATGCCCGTGCCAAGAAAATGGTGACCAAATACGCCTCAGAAGCCGCGGTCATGGTCGCCCTCAGCCCATTGGCTGTGGCTGACATGTTGTTGGTGGCATGGCGAAACTTCAGGCTGCTGGAACAAATCTCCAAAGTATATGGTGTGAAGCTGGGCTACTGGTCGCGCATTCGCTTGTTGAGGTTAGTACTGGCTAACATGGCATTTGCAGGAGCCAGTGAAGCGATCACGGATATTGGTACGGATCTACTTTCGGTCGATATCGCAGGCAAGCTTTCTGCGAGGGCTGCGCAAGGGCTAGGTGTTGGGCTGCTGACGGCGAGGCTGGGTTATAAAGCCATGTCTGTGATGCGCCCACTGCCTTACATTGGCACCAAAGCCCCAAAATTGTCTGACATGCGTAAGCAGTTACTTACCAAACTCACTCCAGGAAACTAGGGGCTGTTGGCCTTTGGTGGTTGAATTTTGTTCAAGCCATAAGCGCTTTAGGCACGGCGAGGTGTATGCCGCCTAGTCATTCTAAGCAAATACACCTCAACAAAGCATAAAGCGCTCAGGGCAGAACCCTTCGGGCAGCGTTTGTGGGGAATTTCTGCAGCGTTATCGGC
>NZ_LASY01000038.1:0-5347 GCF_000973155.1 Grimontia sp. AD028
GCATCAATGCGCGCCTGCTGGGCATTGAGCTCATCCAGTTTCGCTCTGAGGTCTGCCGACGCATCCTCAATCCCGCCAAGGGTATCTAACGCCTGCTGGAACACCCCATAGTCACTGAGCACACTGTCACCATTACGCACGCTGAGGATGGCGTTCTTGATGGCGCTGTTGTTGACGTACTCTTTCTTGGTCGCGACTTCCGAGTGGCGGTTGTATTGGTACTCAACAAGGTAACCATCACCGTCCAGGGTGAAGCGCTTGCGGCCCAGGGTGTCGTAGACCGTCATCTCGCTGCGCACGGTCTCGTTCGCCAGTTGCGCTTTAAGATGTTCGCTGAGGGCGTGGGTGCTGGTGAGTTCAGCCGTCAGGCTCACCGTCTCGCCATAACGCAGGGTCTGGGTGACCCTGCCTTCGCCGTCATAGCGGCGCTCACTCACCTGGCCGTTCGGGCTCACGGTAAAGCGAAGCTGCCCTTTGCCGTCATACAGGCTGTGGGTGGTGCGGTTGGCGGTGGAGGCCTCACTCCAACCCGCTTCGGTGGTCGGTGTGTGGTATTGGGTGGTTTGGGTTACCTGCCCGTTGGCGTTGTAGGTGTAGCCGGTGGCATACCCTGCCCCGTCGATTTCGTAGGTGATACGCCCGTCTTTGTCGTACCGGGTCTTTGTGACACGGTCTTTCGTGCTGTCCGCAATCTCTTTGACCGCTTCACCGGTCAGGAACACGGTCATCTTACGCGGCAGGGTAATGGCATGGGCATAGCGGGTGGTCTCTATCACCCGGCCGTTCACATCGTATGCGTATTCGGTGACATAGTTCAGGGCATTGACCTCATGCACCACCCGGCCGCGGCCGTCATAGGTGTAACGGGTCACCGCCCCGTTGCCGGTGATTTTCTCGGTCACCTGACCGGCCCCGTTGTAGCGGTATTCCGTGGTGCGCACGCTCTGGGTCTGGTCCCAGTCGGCGCCGGATTTCACCACCTTGTGGGTCAGATTCTGTTGGGCGTCATAGCCATATTCGGTGACGCGCTCTTCCAGTACCCGCGCCGCCGTGGTGTCGGTGGCAGTAATCACCTTGCCTTCCACACTGCGGAGCACCTGCCCATTGGCATCATACTGGTAGGTGGTGGCAACGCCGCCTAATTCGGTGTGTATCTCACGGTTGTGGCTGTCATAGTGGACTGTGGTAACCCGCCCTTCGCTGTTACGCCAGATGTTGCGGTTTTGGCTGTCATAGCCGTATTCGGTGGTGAGCGTGATGTCATCCACATGCTGGATGACCTGCCATTGCAGGCCGTTTTCTTTGTAGGTGTACTCGGTTTTGCCTCCTTCACTGTCAACCGTGAAGTGCAGCAGGCCGGAGTCGGCATGGTAGGTGTTTGTCGTGAGGGTTTCGGCCGTGTCACTGCCCGCCGCGGTAAATTCGGTGCGGGTCACCTGGCCACGGTGGTCATAGTGGAAGTGGCGCTGGTTGCCTTCCCCGTCGGTGACGGTAACTGTTTCACCGTGGGCATTCTTCTCCGTCGAGGTCCGCACCCCGCCCGGGGTCAGGATGGAGACGGTGCTCAGGTGGTCGTCATAGGTGTAGTAGGTGGGCAGCCACTTGCCATCCAGGTGTTTCAACGTGCGGCCGAACGCATCCAGCTCGATGAGCTCCTGCATGGCTCCGCTCAGGCGGGTAATGCGCTTGCGTCCCCACTCTGAATAGGTCAGGGTGGTCAACCTTCCGGCCCCGTCCCTCTCTTCCACCCTGCGCCCGGCATGGTCATACTTGCGCGTCCACTGGGCCACGTATTTGAGCTTGGCGGACGGCGCTATGTCGGTGAGGTCATCACCCCCGGTGATGCGGCTCCCCTCGCGGGTGTCTTTTGCCACCGACTGGGTGATGACATTCCCACGCGCATCATAGCCATACTGGGTCACATAGCGCGCAATCAGGTCGCCACGGGCTTCTCCTTCTGTGGTGTTGAACGCCTGGTAGGCATCCGACACATGCTGGCGCACCGTGTGGCTGACATGGCCTTGGTGGTTGTAGTGATACGCAGTGGTGATGCCTTCCCCGTCCACGGTGCGGCTCAGGCGTCCGGCGTTGTCATAGGTGAAGGTCTCTTTGCGCTCGCCCCCGGCCGTCCGGGTCTCTGTCTCCCCGAAAGCGTTGTAGGTGGTGGAGGTGGTGCTGCCTTCTGCGTCAGTCGTCGACAGCAGGCGCCCTGCCCGGTCATAGGCATAGGTGGTGGTGCCGGTCGCCGGATGGGAAGTGGTCTCTGTCCAGCCCATGGTGTTGTAGGTGGTTTGGCTGCCCTGCTGCGTGACCAGGTCGGTCAGCGCCAGCGATTGCCAGTCCTGCTTGCCCGCCAGGGTCACCTGGCCCTCGCGCTCATGAAAGCCGGTGTAGGTCTGGTACACACTGCGGCTGTCATCCGTGTTGACCGCCAGGGTCTGCTGGCGCAACAGCCCGGTCACCTCATCGTAGGCGTAGCGGGTCTCTATACCGTACTGGTTGATGCTGCTGATAAGGCGTCCGGCGCTGTCATGGCGTACCCGGCTCAGCAACTGGGCGGTGCCGGCCTGACTCAGAATGCTGGCTATACCGCCATCGCGGTTGTCGACCACACCCAGGTAGCGGTAGGTAGCCACTTCCCGGCCCCCGTCAAGATAACGGGTCCCGGTTAAATAGCCCTGGGCGTCCAGCACATACTGCTGACGCCCCCGGGCATCGTAGAAGGTCTGGGTGCGGTCAGTGTCTGTCGCCGTTGCGTTATCGACATCGGCGTGGGCCTCATGGTAAGTGCGGGTGTCACTCAGGCGCCCTGCCGCGTCATAGGCATAGCGGGTGATAAAGCCACCGGCATCGGTCTGGCTCATCAGACGGCCTGCCTCATCATAGGTGCGGGTGACACTGACGGCATTCGCCCGGTCACCTGCTGTGTAGGTCAGGGTCTGGGTCGGGCGGTCCTGGTGGTCATACACCGTCTCGGCCACTCGCCCTTCCCCGTCAATCACCCGGTGCACACGGCCACGGGCATCGTACTCGGTGGTAATGATGCGGTGGGTGGTTTTCTCACTGACCAGCGACAGGATGCTTTCTGCGGTCACCGTGAGGGCATCCTGAGTGTCATTCAGCCAGGTGCTCATGTCCACGGCGCTGTCGTAGCGGATTTCCTGCACCACCCGCCCTTCACTGTCACGGCGGTACTCGGTCACCTGACCGGTCACCGACACACTCACCCACAGACGCCCCGCACTGTCGTACTGCTGCACGCTCACGCTGCCGTTCGGGTAGGTGCTGGCCACAAGCTGGCCACGGGCATCGTAGACAAAGCCACGGGTGCGGGTCGCTTCCCCTGTCGCACGCTGGGTCTCGGTCACCAGCTCCCCGCGCGCACTGAAGGTACGCTCGGTCACCAGGCCACTTTCCTGGGTCACCAACACCTGCCGGCTGGCGTCCAGGTACTGGGTGCTGACCGTGTTCCCGGCCGCGTCCGTGGTGCTGATAACCCGGTTCAGGCCATCCACCACCTGGCTGCTCCGGGACAGCACGCGCACTTCCCCCGTCGCCAGGTTCCCGCTCAGGGTCTGTGTTCCCAGCAGGTTACCGAACGCATCATAGGTCATCTGCACATGCTCAGTGCCGGTCACTGACAGGGTCAGTGCCCCGTCTGCTGCCCGCACACTCTGGTCTAGCAACGACCACTGGCCGTCTTTGACTTCACTCACCGCCACCAACAGGGTGTCGGACGCCTGACGCTCGTCGGCTGTCCCGGTAAACAGCGGATGGTCCAGCCCCAGGGCTTTCAGGGCGTTCGCCGCCTTGCCGCTGAAGTTGTTGGCCCAGCCATCTGAGCCGGTCACCACCACCTTGCCCCCTTCTTCCGGCATCACCAGTGCCGCCAGCGCCTCGGTCAGTAGCCGGCCCCCGGCCGCTGCATTCTGGGTGTCCACCGTCGTACTGGAGACCACCCGGTGCTGCGCATCCAGCACCGTCAGGGTGATCCCCGTCCCCAGGTCGCTCACCACCGGGGTGGTCCCTACGGTGACGCTACGGCCTGCGCTTTCCACTGATGATGACACCGTGATGTCGGCCACCACGATGCCCTGACCGGCATCATCCAGCTGGGTGTAGGTGGTCTGGGTCGCCACTTCCCCGCGGGCATAGGTGTAGTCCGTGAGAAGGCTCTGTTGTTTGTTCTGTGTGCCTGCCCAGCCCTCGAGAGCGGACAGGTCAACTGTGGAAGCCGCATCGAACGCTGCCCCGGTGTATACCCGGGTCGAGACCCGCTCGCCCAGACTGTTGTAGGTGTGCTCAGTCACACTCCCTGTCGCTGACACAGTAAAGCGCAGCAGGCGACCGTCATACACCGCATGGCTGACCCCTTCGACACTGCCGTCTTCGTGGTAGCGGGTGCTGCTGATACGCTGGTTGTGGGCATCATAGGCATGGGACAGGGTCAGCACCCCGTTGCGGGACACCTCTGTCAGGTTGCCGTTATCGTCATAATCATTGCGTACCACCGTCCCACTGGCGTCGGTGACGGTCTTCAGGTTGTCAGCGTCGTCATAGGTATAGGTCATACGGCCTTGCACTGCGGCAGCCTCTGCCCCGGCACTGTCGCCATACACCACGTCCGGTGACAGCACAGACGTCAGGCGCCCTTGTGCATCGTGTTGGTAATAGCGCACCGCGCCACCCGCATCGGTCACCGCCAGCTGGTGCCCGTTGGCCCGGGCCGTGTCCCAGTCAAAGGCCGTCACCTGACCGTTGTCATTCATCGTGCTCAGGCGCGTCTGCCCCTCCACCTCCTGATACGACAGGGTCACCACACTGCCGTTACTCTGGGTGACGCTGTCTATCAGGGAGGAGGTGCCGTGATAGGTGTAGGTGGTGGTAAAGATATGGCCATCGTCAATGGATTTATCTGCCGGGGTTAAGTCCACCGTCACCGACGACAGACGCCCCAGGTCGTCATACCCGTAATGCACCTTGCTGTGGCTGTGGGTCAGGTCACCGTCTGCCCCCACCACGTAGGTGTCTAACCGCGAGACACGGCCGGCGTCATCATAGACCACACTCAGGGTCTCGCCGCCCGCGCCCACCAGCGAAGTCAGCACGCCGCTCTCATACCCGTAGGTCACCCGGTTGCCGTCGCTGTCTTCGGTGTACTGAAGCTGACCGTCACCCACACGGTAAACTTCACGCAGACCCGTCGTCCCTTCGGTGTACACCCAGTTATCCCCGTCACGCACCAGCACATCATGGGCACCGCTGCCGGACGTCGACAGATAAGTCCCGTCATCCTGCAGCCGGAACACGCTGCGGTGACCGTCTCCGCTCACCCGCTCCAGCACCT